>CAMUXX010000001.1 GCA_947164805.1 uncultured Elusimicrobia bacterium
TGGTTTGCTTCTTGAGAATTTCTCCTTTGCCATAATATCTCCTTTAAATTAAGGCCCGCCCACAAGGGGCGGGCAAAGTTTTATTTAGCCGCTACGGCTGTTTTCTTCTCAATAATAGTTTTGGCTACGTTACCCGGAACAGGCTCATAGTGGCTTGGCTCCATGGTAAATGATGCACGCCCTTGAGAAAGTGAACGTACAGTTGTTGCATAACCAAACATTTCAGCGAGAGGTACTTGCGCTTTGATGTATTTTGCATTACCTCTATCGCCCATTTCGCCGATTTTGGCTCTTCTAGAACTTAAATCACCCATGATGTCGCCCATATTGGATTCGGGGGTTACAACTTCAACCTTCATAATAGGTTCAAGTAACACAGGATTGGCTTTTTTAGCACCCTCTTTTAAACCCATAGAGGCGGCAATCTTAAATGCCATTTCTGAAGAGTCAACTTCGTGGAAGGAACCGTCGTAAACAGCGGCCCTGATATCAACAAGGGGATACCCGGCTAAAGCACCGCTTTCAAGGGCCTCGCGGCAACCTTTCTCAATTGCGGGAATAAATTCACGCGGGATGCGACCTTGGGTAATCTCATTGACAAATTCAAAACCTTTACCGGCCGGGAGCGGCTCAAGGCGCAAGAATACGTGACCGTATTGACCTTTACCGCCGGACTGCCTGATAAATTTGCTTTCTTGTTCAACTGTTTTGGTAATAGTTTCCCTGTAAGCAACTTGAGGTGCACCGACATTAGCTTGAACGTTAAACTCACGTTTCATACGGTCAACCAAGATGTCCAAGTGCAATTCACCCATACCGGAAATAACGGTTTGGCCGGTTTCTTCATCGGTTTTAACGCGGAAGGTTTGGTCTTCTTCTGCGAGTTTTGCTAAAGCATTAGACATTTTATCTGAATCGTCTTTAGACTTCGGTTCAACTGCGATTGAAATAACCGGTTCAGGGAAAGTAATACTCTCAAGAACAATAGGATGTTCCGGGGAGCAGAAAGTTTGCCCTACGGAAGCGTTTTTCAAAGCGACTGTTGCTGCGATATCGCCTGCTCTAAGGGATTTAACTTCTTCCCTCTTATTTGCATGTAAACGCATGATACGGCCAACGCGTTCTTCCGCGTTCTTAGACGGGAACAACACTGTATCGCCTGCATCAAGTTTACCGGAATAAATTCTGAAGAAAGATAACTTGCCGACATAAGGGTCCGTCTGGATTTTGAAGAGTAAAGCACAGAACGGATCTTTATCAGAATGGCTTCTGGTAACTTCCTCACCGGTATCAGGATTTGTACCTTTTACAGGGGGAATATCAAGCGGTGAAGGCAAATAGTAGCAAACCGCATCAAGTAATGGCTGAACGCCTTTGTTTTTGTAAGAAGAACCGCAAACAACCGGGAAAAATTTACCGGTTAATGTTCCTTTGCGGATAGCGGCACGGATTTCTTCTTCGGTAAAATTGGTTTCGCCGTTTAAATAGCGTTCCATGATTTTATCGTCGAAGTCTGCTAATTTTTCAAGCATGTGTGTGCGTGCTGCTTGTGCTTCTTCAACTAAATCTGCAGGGATATCAACTTCACTGAATTCGGCACCGTTATGATCGCCTGACCATATCAAGCCTTTCATTTTGATGATATCTACAACACCTTTAAATTGGTCTTCTGCACCGATTGGGATTTGAATAGGGCAAGCATTACCGCCTAATTTATCAACGATAGATTTTGCGGAGCGTTGGAAGTTTGCACCGACTCTATCCATCTTGTTAATGTATGCAATACGCGGAACACCGTATTTATCTGCTTGGCGCCAAACTGTTTCAGATTGAGGTTCAACACCTTGTACACCGTCAAAGCAGCATACTGCACCGTCAAGAACACGGAGTGAACGTTCCACTTCTGCGGTAAAGTCCACGTGTCCCGGGGTGTCGATAATGTTGAATTGGCAATCACGCCATGTGCAGTAAACGGCGGCAGAGGTAATGGTAATACCTCTTTCGCGTTCCTGTTCCATCCAGTCCGTAACTGATGCACCGTCGTGTGTTTCACCGATTTTATGGGTGCGGCCCGTATAATACAAAATACGTTCTGTGGTGGTTGTCTTACCGGCGTCAATATGGGCAATAATACCGATATTTCTGATTTTCTCTAAAGGAAATTTTTGCAAATCGTCAGCCATAACAACCTACCATTTAAAGTGGGCAAATGCCCTGTTGGCTTCTGCCATTTTGTGAGTATCTTCACGTTTCTTAAAGGCAGTACCTTCTTTTTTGGAACCCAAAATAATTTCTTCGGCTAATTTTTCAGCCATAGGGCGCCCTTTGCGGCCTTGTGCGGCAGCAAGTAACCAGCGCATTGCAACGGAGGTGCTTCTTAAGGGTTTAACCTCAACAGGCACTTGATATGTTGCACCGCCGACTCTGCGGGCTTTAACCTCTAAAAGAGGGCGAACGTTTTCAATACATTTATTAAAAACTTCCATCGGATCTGCTTTTGTTTTTGCTTTAATAATATCTAAAGCATCAAATACGATTTTTTCAGCAGTGGCTTTCTTCCCTTCAAAATTGATTTTATTAATGAATCTCGCCATCAAGACAGAATTATATTTATAATCTGCCGGGGGAAGCGGGCGACGATCTCTTGGTCTTAAACCTTTTCTAGGCATATTAAGTTAATCTCCTATTTACCAGCTTTAGGCCTTTTGACACCGTAAAGTGAACGGCCTTGCTTTCTGTTTTCTACGCCGCTTGCGTCTAAGGCGCCGCGGATAATATGATATCTTACACCCGGTAAGTCTTTAACACGGCCACCGCGAACTAATACGATGGAGTGTTCCTGTAGGTTATGGCCTACGCCCGGAATATAAGCAGTTACTTCCATTTTGGAGGTTAACTTTACACGGGCAACCTTTCTCAAAGCTGAGTTTGGCTTTTTAGGGGTTGTCGTATAGACACGGGTGCAAACGCCACGCCTTTGCGGGCAGCTGTTTAAAGCCGGAGCTTTTGTTTTAAACTCCGTTTTGCTTCTGCCGTGTTTAATTAATTGATTTACTGTCGGCATTTATTTCTTTTCTCCTATTTTATTTTGCTTTCTCTTCAAATTCTCGCTTGATATTTTTGGTAGCTATACCTGTTCCTGCGGGAATTAAGTGGCCTACAATAACGTTTTCTTTGAGGCCTTCTAAGTCGTCAACTTGCCCTTTGATAGCAGCATCTGTTAATACGCGGGTTGTTTCCTGGAAGCTGGCCGCTGAGATAAATGACTCAGATGCCAAAGATGCTTTACTGATACCAAGTAAGATCGGTTTTGCAAAAGCAGGTTTTTTACCTTCTGCTTCTAAGCGTTCATTTTCCTTTCTATACTCGGATTTGCTAACAATTTGGCCTTTTAAGAAGGTTGAATCACCAACTTCTTGGATCTTCACATTGCTTAACATTTGGCGGACGATAACTTCAATATGTTTGTCGTTAATCGTAACACCCTGCAAGCGGTAAACCTCCTGAATGGCGTTAAGCAAGAATTCCTGCACTTCTTGAATATCCTTCACGCGCAGCACGTCGTGGGGATCTATAGCACCATCGGTCAAAGCATCACCTTTTGCAACTTTATCTCCGGTGTAAACTCTTAAGTGTTTACCTTGCGGAATCGGGTAATGCTTTTCTTGTTGTATTTCCTCATTGCTAAGGACTACCTCAGTTAAGCCCTTAGAAGAGGTTTCTAAGCGAATCACACCTGCAAATTCTGCGATAATGGCGGGGTTTCTGGGTGTTCTGGCTTCAAACAACTCAGCGATACGCGGCAAACCGCCGGTAATATCTTTTGTTCCGCCTGTTTCTTTAGCGATTTTTGCTAAAATATCACCCGCTTGGACTTCCTCACCTTCTTCAACTAACAAGATAGTATCAATAGTTAAAGGATAAGGAACTTTATCAATAATAATACGCGGGTTCTTGCGGCCCATTTTGCTGGCGGTAATTTTACGTTCGATAATACCTGTTACTTTGTTGCGTTCTTCTTGGAGTGTAATACCTTCTACTACGTCAAGAAGTTTAATTTTACCGTTTCTTTCAGCAATTAAAGGCAATGAGTGCGGATCCCATTCAGCCATAATGGTATCTTTGGTAACTTTTGATTTATCGTCAACCAAGATTTTGGCACCGTATGGGATTTTGTATTCTTTGATATTGCCCTTGTCATCTTCTACGAAGATTGAGCCGTTTCTGGAAAGACAGAGTTTATTTTCAAATCTGTCTTCAATAAGTTTAATATCTTTAAAGGTAACTTTACCGTTAATTTCTGCCATCGCTTGAGAGCGGCTTAAAACACGTGATGCCGCACCACCGATGTGGAAGGTTCTCAAAGTTAACTGTGTACCAGGTTCACCGATTGATTGTGCCGCAATGATACCTACTGTATCACCAACGCGGGCAAGCATACCGGTTGCCAAACTGTTACCGTAACATTTTGCACAAATACCGTGTTTGGAGTTACAAGTCAACACTGAGCGAACCCTTACAGATTCTACTTCATATTTTTTGACCAAATCACCTTGTGCGGCGGTAATAAGGTCACCTGCTTTAATGATTGTGATTTCTTTATCACCGTCTTTAACTTTGACATCTTCCAAAGAAGTTCTGCCTACTATACGCTCGGAAAGCGGTTCAATAATTTCTTCACCGCTCTTTAAATCGTGGAGGACAACACCTTCGGTTGTACCACAGTCATCTTCGGTAACTACTAAATTGTGACCGACGTCAATAAGACGCCTTGTCAAATAACCTGCGTCTGCTGTTTTCAAAGCGGTATCTGACAAACCTTTACGACCACCGTGTGTTGAAATAAAGTATTCCAAAACTGACAAACCTTCACGGAAGTTTGCGGTAATCGGGTTTTCAATAATTTCACCGGCACCACCGGTAAGTTTCTTTTGTGGTTTTGCCATCAAACCGCGCATACCGGCAAGCTGCCTAACCTGTTGCCTTGAACCGCGGGCACCGGAGTTGGCCATTAAGAAAACTGAGTTGAATTTTTGTTCACCTTTTTTAACAGGTTTCTTTTCAACATCTGCCATTTCTTTAAAAAGTTCTTCTGCGATATCATCCGTAACCTTGGTCCAGATATCAATAACTTTGTTGTACCTTTCACCTTCAGTAATTGTACCTGTTTCCGCTTGTTCTTGAATTGCTTTAACTTTCTTTTGTGCTTCTTTAACTTTCTTTTCTTTACTTGCAGGAACAATCATGTCGGCAATAGAAATTGAAAGACCGGATTTGGTTGCATATTTATAACCGAGGGACATAATTCTGTCCAAGAATTGGACAGTTTCATAATGTCCGTATTTCGGATCTTTATAACAATCGCTTACCATTTTGGCAAGTTCTTTCTTGCCAATATCTTTATTCAAGAAAGGCCAACCTTTCGGTAAAATCTGGTTAAAGATGATGCGCCCAACGGAAGTATAATCTGTCCATTTAGAAACATCTTTGCCTTCGTTCATCTTCTTTGTAATACCGCCAACTTTAATTTTGGCATGCAAAGAAATTTTACCGTATTCCAAGGCGGTTAAGGCATCTTCCCTATCAGCAAATAAGGAACCTTCCCCCAAATCATTATCTTTGATTTTGGTAATGTAGTTTACACCCAAAACCATATCGTGTGAAGGGCTTGCGATAGGCCTGCCCGAAGCAGGTGATAAAATATTATTTGTAGCAAGCATTAAAGTTCTTGCTTCAATTTGTGCTTCAATTGTTAAAGGAACGTGGACAGCCATCTGGTCACCGTCGAAGTCAGCGTTAAAAGCTGCACAAGTGAGAGGATGGAGTTGAATTGCTTTACCTTCAATCAATACAGGTTCAAAAGCCTGAATACCCAAACGGTGCAATGTCGGAGCACGGTTTAAAAGTACCGGGTGATTTTTGGTAACTGTTTCCAAAATATCCCAAATTTCAGGGCTTACTCTTTCAAGTTTCTTTTTAGCGGCTTTTAAAGTTACCCCTTCTTTCTTCATAAGTTCGCCGATAATGAAAGGTTTAAAAAGTTCCAAAGCCATAAGTTTCGGTAAACCGCATTGATTGAGTTTCAAACTAGGGCCAACTACGATAACCGAACGGCCGGAATAATCTACCCTTTTACCTAGTAAGTTTTGGCGGAATCTGCCGTGTTTACCTTTAATAGAATCTGATAAAGATTTTAAAGGCCTGCCACCGGGCCCTAAGAAAACTTTACCGCGGGCACCGTTTTCAATTAAAGCATCAACAGCTTCTTGTAACAAGCGCATTTCGTTATAAACCATAACTTTAGGTGCTTGTAAAGATTTGATATGTTTCAAACGATTATTTCTATTAATGATACGTCTGTATAAATCGTTTAAATCAGATGCAGCAAAACGACCACCGTCAAGAGGAACTAAAGGTCTCAAATCCGGCGGAATAACAGGCAGAACTGATAAAACCATCCACTCAGGCCTATTTCCGGAATCTTTAAATTCCTTCATCATTTTAATGCGGCGTATAAGTTTTGTTCTTTCTGCTTCGCTTTGTGTTTCTTTTAATTGTGCTTCAAGGGCAGGTATTTCTTTATTAAAATCTAAACTTGCAAGTAAGGCTTGAATTGCAGGAGCACCAATATCTGCTTTAAGTTTGGAACCGTATTTTTTGCGTGCTTCGCGAACTTGTTCTTCTGATAAAATATCACCTTTTCTAAAATCTATTCTGCCGGTAACTGAATCAACAGCATCTTCAAGAACGACATAACTTGCATAGTAGACAACTCTTTCAAGGTCAATGGTTCTCATGTCAAGTAAAACACCGATTCTAGACGGGGTTTTTTTCAAAAACCAAACATGTGTTACAGGAACGGCAAGTTCAATATGGCCCATCCTTTCGCGGCGTACTTTTGATTCGGTAATTTCTACACCGCATCTGTCACAGCACATACCTTTAAATTTGACCCAACGGTATTTACCGCAGGCACATTCATAGTCCTTTGTAGGCCCGAAGATACGTTCACAAAATAAACCGTCTCTCTCCGGTTTTAAAGTTCTGTAATTGATTGTTTCCGGTTTTTTAACTTCGCCATAAGACCAAGATAAAATTTGATCCGGGCTTGCTATACCTAATTTGATAGCATCAAAATCAAAGAAGTTAAGTTCTCCTGGTTTTTTTGTTTTCTTATTTGCTTCAAACATTTTTATATACTCCTATTTAACCTTCTCTTCTTTTTCTACGGCTGGAGTTTTGGTTGCTTTTGCTTTTGATGTTCTTGGCAACTCCACGCTAAGCCCAAGGGCCTGCAGTTCTTTTACGAGAACTTTGAAAGATTCCGGTACACCGGGTTGTGTCGGTAACAGACCTTTAACGATGGCTTCATACATTTTGGTTCTTCCGTTAAAATCGTCTGATTTAACTGTTAAGAATTCCTGTAATGTGTAAGTTGCACCGTAACCTTCAATGGCCCAAACTTCCATTTCACCGAATCTCTGTCCGCCGAATTGTGCTTTACCGCCTAAAGGTTGGCGTGTAATTAAACTGTACGGACCGGTCGAACGGCTGTGTACTTTATCTTCAACTAAGTGAATAAGTTTCATAATGTACATATAGCCAATTGTAACTTTTTCTTCAAAAGGTTCACCTGTGCGACCGTCGTATAAAGTGATACGGCAGTAATCATCTGGTAAATATTGTTCCGGCACACCTTTTTTACGCAAAACATCTTTTGCTTTTCTGATTTGCTCTTTAACTTCTTCTTCACTTGGACCATCAAAGACAGGGGTTGCTGTATTAATATTTAAGTGGTGCGCTGCCCAACCAAGCATAACTTCTAAGAGCTGCCCCACGTTCATTCTTGACGGGATACCCAAAGGTGAAAGAACAACATCAAGAGGTGTACCATCCGGTAAATAAGGCATATCTTCTTCCGGTAAGATTCTGGCAACAATACCTTTGTTACCATGACGGCCGGAGAGTTTATCCCACACCAGTCAATGAAGAAGAACTGGTTAAATAATCATACCAATTAGCGTACTCGTCTGGAAAAACACTGATAGATAATTGACAGATCAGAATATAAACAAACGCTGTTACAACAATTGAAGCAATGAATACTTTAACTGATTTATTGACTACAACAGCCAAGTTTTCATCACCTGCTTGCAAGAGTTTAATGTTTGCAATACATTTATTAAGGGCTTTATCTTCTAATTCTTTATAAAGATTATTAATAGATTCTTGTGCCTTTTTTAAGTCCGCTGCTTTAGTATATTTTTCTTTAGCTTCCTCTAAAGCAATATCCTTTGCTTCATGTACTGCTGCAATATCTGCAATATGTTCGTCACGAATTTCTTTTAATTTCTTGACGAAATTAGACATTCTGTCGCGTTTTGTTTTTGCAATTTTTTCTAATTCACTGTCAATGCTTGCAAGGGCTTCACGTTTTTCTTTCGCGGAAACAGCCTCAACAACTTTTTTGGTAATTTTTTCAATTTTATCGTCATAATTCTTTTCCATGCGGACAAAGACTCTTGTTCCGATAACTTTACCGGTTGTTCCAGGCGGAACGCGAAGTGAAGCATCAACGACATCATCTGCTTTTTTACCGAAAATTACTTTTAAAAGCCTTTCTTCAGGTGTAAGTTGTTGTTCACCTTTCGGGGTAACTTTACCTACCAAAATATCCCCTGGGCCTACTACTGTTGCCGGTAAAATAATACCGTCATTATCCAAATGTGCTAAAGTATCATTTGCAATATTTGGGATATCTTTAGTAATTTCTTCCGCACCGAGTTTTGTGCTTCTTGCATCAGTAGAGAATTCATGCAAGTGTATGGAAGTTAAAATATCTTCTTTTACTAAACGGTTGGAAATTAAGATGGCGTCTTCGTAGTTATAACCTTCCCAACTCATAAAACCAACAAGTAAGTTGCGGCCTAAAGACAAGATACCGTCTTTCATAGCAGGACCGTCAACCAATGTTTGCCCTTCTTTAACGATATCTCCTGTTTTTACAAGCGGTTTATGGTTAATACATGTATCTTGGTTGGAACGTTTATATTTTATAAGTTCGTATGTATCATATTTGCTGCCTTTTTTATCACCGTCTTTTGTTTCAACAACTATTAAATCTGCTGAAGACAAAACAACTTTTCCGGCGCGTTTTGCAACAATTGTTGTACCGGAGTCATGGGCAACAATTTCTTCAATACCTGTACCTACTAAAGGTGCTTCAGTATTAAGTAAAGGTACACCCTGACGTTGCATGTTACAACCCATCAAAGCACGGTTGGCATCGTCATGTTCCAAGAAGGGAATCAAAGCCGCTGAAACGCTGATAACTTGCAAAGGTGAAATATCCATATAGTCAACTTCCGTTGGAGTTACGATTGGATAATCTGCCCTAACACGGCAAGCAACTTGATCTGTAGCCAAATTACCTTTTGCATCTAATGGGGTATTTGACTGTGCTACCATAAAATCATCTTCCAAATCAGCAGTTAAATAGGAAACTTCATCTGTTACTTTACCGTTTTTAACTTTTCTAAACGGAGATTCAAGTAAACCATATTCATTAACTTTTGAATAGCATGCTAAAGAAGTGATCAAACCGATGTTCGGACCTTCAGGGGTTTCAATCGGGCAAAGACGACCATAATGTGTGTAGTGGACGTCGCGCACTTCAAAGCCTGCACGTTTTCTGTTCAAACCACCGGGGCCCAAAGCAGAAAGACGTCTTTTATGTGTAAGTTCGGAAAGAGGGTTAATTTGATCCATAAACTGTGAAAGTTGATGGGTACCGAAAAACCTTCTGATACAAACACGGATTTGCTGGTCATTAACCAAAGTTCTGGGAGTAATTTTTCTGTTACCGTTTTCTTTGGTCATTTTATCGCGGACTATTTTCGCCATTTGTGATAAACCAATACGAACCTGGTTTTCCAAAAGTTCACCTATACCGCGTACACGCCTGTTACCCAAGTGGTCAATATCGTCTATTTTGAAGGTGAAATCTTTATACATTTCATTTGCGACTTCTTCACCTGCGTTTAACGCTAAAAGATATTGCAATGTAACAATAACATCTTGTGTGGATAAAGTTCTTGCATTTTCTTTAGGTTTTGCAAATTCTTTATTTTGTTTAGCAAGCCTTTCAAAGAAATAATCAAATTTTTTATTGATTTTGAAACGGCCGACAAAACTTAAATCATACCTTTTAATATTCTTGAAAATTAAACTGTCCAAAAAGTGTTCCGCTTGTTCTTTAACAATAAAGTCTTGCCCGCGCATCTTTCTGTAAACTTCATACTGGGCTTCGCCTTTTGTTTTGGGTTCATCTTTTTTGTTTGCTTCCAAGGTGACTAAAATACCGGGGTTATCTTGGCGAGGATTACCGCTTAAAACTTTAATTGTTTTGATTTTGTTTTCAATTAAGATACCGAAAGTTTTATCATCAATCGGTGTTGCGGCTTTTTCATCTAAGTTCCAAAGAACTTCGCCTTGTTCATTAACAATATCTTCTGCTGCATAGCGGCCAACGACATTATCAATATCATTTAATTTTACTTGAACGGTTTCCGTAGGGTAGAAAGCCTGTAAAATTTGTGCATTTGTTTCAAGGCCGCAAGCGCGTAAAAATGTGGTTGCGAGGAACTTTTTCTTTTTATCAATACGCACCCACAAAACGTTGGCGATATCGAATTGGAATTCAATCCATGCGCCTCTGTAAGGAATAATGCGGGCAACGTATAATCTTTTACCGAGGGTGCTTTGTTGTTTTTCTTCGTCTTCTTCAAAAATGATACCAGGGGATCTGTGAAGTTGGCTTACTACAACGCGTTCATCACCGTTGTAAACGAAACAACCTGCTTCTGTCATTACTGGTAAATCACAAAGAAGTATATCCTCTTCTTCCGCTTTAATAAAATCTCTTGTACCTTTATCTTTTTTTACTTTATAAAAACTTAAACGTAAAGTTGCTTTTAAAGGAACACTATATGTGCCGTCCCTGTTGATGGCTTCCATAGGTGAAGCATATTTTTCTTCACCGATGGTATATTTTATAAAATCTAATCTCATGCTCCCATCTGGGGCTTCTATTGGGAAAATATCTTCAAATACACCTTGAAGACCGCGTGTTTCCCTCTTTTTAGGGTCTGTATATCTTTGCAAAAAGTTATTAAATGATTGATGTTGCATGGCAAGCAAATGTGTCATTGCAACTTTGGTTTTAATTTTGCCGAAATTTAATTGTTCCATTTTATTTGGTCCCTACCTACTTCGGTGCATCCGGTTTAATGCACAAAGACCTAAACCTCCGAAGAGGTTTAGGTCTTGATATTTTTTAGTTGAGTTCTACAACGCCGCCAGCTTCAGTAATTTTCTTTTTCATTTCTTCTGCTTCAGCTTTGGCAACGCCTTCTTTCACGGCTTTAGGAGCGCCTTCAACTAAGTCTTTGGCTTCTTTTAAACCTAAACCGGTGATTTCACGAACGATTTTGATTACTGCGATTTTCTTTGCAGCATCAACTGATTTGAGAACGACGTTAAATTCGTCCTTTTCTTCTGCGGCGGCAGCGGCACCGGCTGCTGGGGCTGCAGCAACTGCTACAGCGGCGGCTTGTGCTTTTACGCCGAATTTTTCTTCAACTGCTTTAACGAGCTCAGAAAGCTCAAGTACTGTCATTTCTGCAATAGCATTAAGAATTTCATCTTTTGTTAATTTTGCCATTTTTTTATTCCTTTCATTTTTTGAGTAGCTGCCTTCTGTTTAAGCCGAGCTTAAACCCGTGCATTTATCCTTTCGGACTACTACCGCTCTAAGGCGGGTTTGACTTTGCTTATTTTTTACTGTTTTCAACAGCTTGTAGTACGTAAGCAAAATCTCTAATCGGGGCTTGAAGCACTTGTGCAGAACTTGCAACAACGCTGTATAAAGCGTTGGCGAGTTTACCGATATTTTCTTCTTTACTACCAAGGGTAGCAAGAATTTTAATCTGCGCTTCATCATACCAAGTACCGTCGGTAAAGCCAGCCCTGATTTTAAAGGCTGCATTAGTTTTTGCGAACTCCGTTAACCCTTTAGCGGACAAGGCAACATCGCCGTCTTTTTTCAAGATGGCAACAGCTGTCGGCCCTTTTAAAAGGGAAGCGTCAACACCTTCGATACCGGCTTGTTTCAAGGCATGCTCTAAGATAGAATTGCGTTCAACTCTAAATTTACATTTAGCGTCTGCAAGTTTACCTCTGAGGCCTGCAAGTTCGGTGAACTTGCAACCTTGATAAGCGGTAAAGAAAATGCCAGCGGCTTCTTTAATGTCGCTTGCTAAACTGCTGGACCTTTCTTTTTTCTGTTCTTTTGTTAAGTTCATACTTTTAACAATTTACTTCTTTACTACTTTCGCCTTTGCTTTTTTTGTTTTTATAAACGCAAAAAACGCGGGCAAAAACCCTTTAACATGCAGTTAAAACTGATGTTTAAAATCTCCGTCGTAAAATACCCTTATGGGCTTTACTTTTTTAAGCGGAAAATGGGCCTCTCAAAGCACTAACATCTATACAAATTTGCTTTAAGTTCCCAATACATCTTTATAATATTATATCAAATTGAGTTGCCATTTGCAACAAGCAAAGATTATCCGCAAACTACTTATATATTGTAACATATTTTGATTAGATTTTGTTTGAAAGGAATGTTCTGACCTTTTTATCCTTTGCTGTCAAAGTCTTTTTGGCTAATTTTAACTTTTCTTTTCCTAGAGTACCGCAAACTCGCTATGCTCGTTTTACTTCTTGGTACACATCGTCAAAGAAAAGTTAAAATTATCTCAAAAATACTTGCCAGGTTTTTATGCATGTGGAACAACTTTTATTTTTATTTAGTTGCGGAGAAAATAAAAACGCACGGGAAATTTTCCGTGCGCTTTTATAATATCTATTCCCTCTATCTATTTTAAAATATTCATGTGTGGAGGTTCATTGTTTTCATCCTCGGAACGCATAGGCCTTTCTTCTATATTAGCAGTTAAATTTTGTCCTAAATCTTGCCCATGGTTTAAGGGTGTATCATCTAATATAATCTGTTCTTCCTTTATCTCAATCTTTTGTCGCGGTTCTATACCTGCCAAATCTAAATAAAACACTGTATAGAAACAATATGAAAACAAAGTAAAACATAATTGTATAACCACGGTAATAAAGCTACCGATAATATTCATATTGATTGCTTTAAAAACATTAGCTATTCCGTAAGTTATACCTAATAAGAGAACAACATAGCAAAAACCGAAACAAATAATATACCAAATAATTTTAAACCACCTGCTAAAACCTAAAGAAACAGATTCAGAAAGAATATCCCAAAAACCACCTTCCAAGCACAAAATGCCGTATGATGTTGTAAGTATCACAGGAAGAAGCACGAGCCCCAAAGGCAGCATTAATAAAGGAAATATTCTTGGGGCAATCAAATAACAAACAAAAAATATTACTCCAAAGACAAATAATAACAAAATACCGAACAGAATTATTTTGAAAATTTTTCTTACCGCTTCAAAAAAAGACTCTTTAAAGAAACTTCGTCCTGCCAAAATATTATTCCTTATAATAAGAACTATCCAAGCAAATGAAACATACTGGATAAATACTATTGTAATAAAAAGCAGTATTAAAACAGGAATATAAGCAAGCAGCGCTTGAGGATTAGAAACCCCACCATTAAAAATTTGCTTTCCAAACATCAAAGCAAAAATAACACCAAAAACAAAAAATACACCCAAAAATATTCCTGCTACACCTAAAGAAGCAAGGAAAGATTTTTTAAATGCGGTAAATGAATCTGTTATCATTTCACCAAACGATTTTTCCATAAACTCTCCTTTTAAAAACTAAAAAATAAACACAAAAAAAATTATATTAAAAACTTCCAAAACTGTCAACAAAACTTTATTAATTTATTTTTAAAACTCAAAAGAATAAATTCTGGTTTCAAAAGGTTTTAAAGTAACCGGCAGACCGCCGTCTTGTTTAAAAGCAGATATCGGCAATTCTTTGGTAGTACCGGAAAGTTCCTCGGTAAATTTAATTTTTTCTTTGCTTGTTTTAGGGAATTTATCGGCATTAATTTTAAATTTTGATTGGTTACCGCTGTAATTAATAAACACAAATTTACAACAAGTACTTTGCCACCACAGCCACGCCAAAATATTTTTGTTGCTGGCGTCGTCTTTATCAAATTGATTTATCGGTTTTAATGACCATTGCCCCCCGTGGAAACAAGGGTCATTTATAATTTTTAAAAGTTTTTCATAAAAGGCAACAACTTTTGTATTAATCTCTTGTTTGGGAAGATATTGAATAGGATACCTTACCGTAGCACCGTAAATTTGGCTTAAAGTAAATAAGCGTGCCCCTTCAATGGTATAACAAGCGGCAGCAGCGGCGGCGGACCTTTCCGCACCAAATGCTTTTATGGGAGGCTCTTCATCGTGGTTTGCAATAAAGCGCAATGAACGCTTTTGATATAAATGTTCCGCATTTAAATGCCCTTGAATATCTTGCGGGGTGGAAAGCAAAAGGCGGTCATACAAAGTTTTATCATAAGTAAAATCAAAACCGCTTTCCTGCACTTCCCAATCAAGTCCCCAGTAAACTTCAGCAAGAAAAGTGAAATAATTATTTTTTTCTTTAATTTCACTGATTGCCTTGGGCCAAAATTCTTCTTGCGGTTGTTCTCCTTCAAGATACATTTTCCACGTTTCGGCAAAAACTTTGTTAAGCATGAGCATTACCATATCGCAGCGTAAACCGTCGCACAAAGTGGAAAGATATTTCAAAATATTGAGTAAAAATTCGCGCGTTTTTGAGTTAAATAAATTTAATTGTACAGTATCGCTCCACGAATAAAAATGTGGGTCCCTGCCGTGCGCGAAATACCTGCCGTCCGGTCCTTTAAAAAACAGCCCTTCTTCTTGCGGCATAATGCCAAGTTTGTTGATAAAATATTCCGGGTTAGTTTTTAAATACGGTGTATCACAAGAAAGATGATTGCCTGCAAAATCTAAAATTAATTTTATGCCTAAATCATTTAAACGTTTTTTTAGGGATAAAAGTGCCTCTTCTCCGCCAAAATCCGGGTTAACTTTATAATCATAAATTGCATATAACGAAGGGCCTATATCCTTTACATCAAAATCAGGTTTAACTTTTTTTAAATAATTCAAAATATCGGGGTGATTTCTTGCAATTTCTGCGCTCTTTGGACTTTGCTGCCAAATGCCCATAAGCCATAAAGCATCAAAACCAAGTTCTTTAATTTCTTGTAAATAACTTTGTGGAATATCGGCGAGAGTTATTTGTTTATTTAACTCCCGTGAAAAATTTTTTAACCAAACTTGGGTATTAATTTCTAAGATATGTGGATTTTTACGCATTGACCCCGTTCCCCAAATATAGTATAGCCATTTCTAAGCAAAATTGCAAGAGAAAAATTTGAAATTTACAGTTTTTGTTTATTGCCGTCAAAGTCTTTTTGGTAAATTTTAGTTTTTCTTTTCCTAAAGTACCGAGATGTCGCTTCGCTCCACGTTCTTCGCGGTACTCTTCGTCAAAGAAAAAACTAAAATTTACTCAAAAATACTCGCCGGGTGTGCGTGCACGGTTTGTTTTTATTTTGTTCCGCCAAGGGCGAAAAATAGCGGTAAGTCCAACATCGGGTTATCACTGAAAACACCGTCAACTCCCCACCTCTTTAATTTATGATAAGTTTGTAAATCATTAACGGTATAAACTAAAACTTTTAAGCCGTTTTTATGGCAAGTATCAACAATATTTTTATTTACCCTTTTTACACTTATATTTACACTTCTTGCTTTTAAAGAAAGAGGTGTTTTAATTTCAAAATTACGTGTTAAAATAGCAATGTTTATTTGTTTATCCAAAGCACGTATTTTTTGTAAAGCTTCAACGGAAAATGAGGAAATTAAAATTTGTTCTTTTTTAATATTTTTTGTTTCTTTGATTTCCGCTAAAATTTGTTTTTCTATACCGGGGTAAATATCATCATCATTTTTTATTTCTAAATTTAAGGTAAAATTTTGAGGCGTAATTTTAAGCAAATCGGTTAACGTGGGAATATTAAATTTTTTTAAATAATTATAATTGCAGTCTTTAATTCTTTTACCATTTTTTAAATTGTAATCGTGGTATAAAACAAGCACTCCGTCTGTAGATCGTTGAATATCCGTTTCAAGCCAAGATGCGCCAAATTTAAAGGCTAAATCAAAGGCCTGTAAAGTATTTTCTTGGGCATAAGCACTAGCCCCGCGGTGTGCAATTATTAACATAATTAGAAAAAGGTTGAATATAATTTATCGTAAACTTCTTGCGGAACTTCGCGCCCCGGCACAAGCACACGCCCGGCAATATTGCCATGAAAATCTGATCCGCCGGAAACAAGCAAATTATATTTTTTTGCAATTTGTAAAAGTTCTTCTCGCATTGCCTCGCGGTGCGAAGGATAATAAACTTCTATACCGTCAAGCCCCCAAGAAACCCATTTTTCAAAATCCCAATACTCTTTTACAAGACCGGGATGTGCAATAAAACATTTACCACCGGCTTGTTTTATTGTATCAATAGTTTCTTTGACTGTTGCTGCCATAGGGGGAACATAAGCCACACAACCTTTACCTAAATATTTTTTAAAAATATCAGAGCGCATATAACCAAGGCGACGCCGACGTAAACAATCGGCAACATGTGCGCGGGAAGAAACACCTTTTGCAATTTGTAAAACTTCCTCTTCCCTAATTTTAATTTTATTTTCTTGCAAGAGTTTGATTGTTTTTTTTACACGCTCAAGCCGCAAAGCAGCATTATTTTTAAGCAAATTAAGCAATGCTGCATTTTCCGGATCAAAATTATATCCGACAAAATGCAAATTATCATGGTCTGAAGTGCTGATTTCCACCCCGTTAACGAAAAGCATATTATATTTTTTGGCCTTGTTTTTGGCTTCTTCAAGACCTAAAATACAATCGTGGTCTGTAAGTGACATCATTTCCACGCCTGCTTTACTGTAAGTATAAAACAACTCAGCGATGCTTACAGCACCATCTGAATATCTTGAATGGGAATGTAAATCAATTATCGGCATTAAACCCTTTCAACCGCTGTTACTTGGGGTATGCTTTCTTTCAAATAGGCTTCTATGCCGTTTTTAATTGTCATTGTCGCCATGGGACAACCGGCGCAAGCACCTTGCAATTTAACTTTTACGATACCGGTTTTTTCGTCAAAAGAAACGAATTCCACATCACCGCCGTCCGCTTGTAAAGCCGGGCGTATTTTTTGAATTAATGCTAAAATTTGTTTTTCCATAATTACCTTCTTTATGCGCCGCCCCGTTAAGAGCGGCGCAAAATTATTTATTTACTTTCTTTAACTTCTTCCAAGGAAAGGTTATCTTTTGCCTTTTCTTCTTCCTCTTTAACAACAGGGGTTACTTTGGCAATTTTATCTCCTTCCTCAAGTTTGACTAAGCGTACACCTTGTGCATTTCTGCCGACGGAGCGTATTTCTTCACAGCGTAAGCGGATAGCCATACCCTTTTCGGTAATAATCATTAAATCTTTTGTTTCATCAACTAATTTAATGCCGACGACCTTACCATTCCTCTCACTTGTCTTAATCGTAATAACGCCAATACCTCCACGGTGTTGTGTTCTATATTCGCTGAACTCAGTGCGTTTACCGTAACCGTTTTCACAAACAGACAACACATCAGGTTGTTCCCCTTCTCTTTGGCCTTGTTCCATACCGATTACGACATCACCTTCTGCCATCTTAATAGCCCTTACACCATGTGCTGTGCGGCCCATAGAGCGAATTTGATTTTCGTCAAAGCGGATAGATTTGCCGTTTCTGGTGGCAACAATAATATCTGATTTACCGTGTGTTTCTTGTACGGAAACCAAAACATCTCCTTCGTCTAGACCGATTGCTATAATACCGCTGCGGCGAATATTGGCAAAGTTTTCCAAAGCAACGCGTTTCATTGTACCGAAGCGTGTACACATTGTAAGATAGGTTTCACCTGCGTTCTTCGGATCAAAATCTTTAAATGCAACAGCGGATGTTACTTTTTCTTCACCGGTAATTTGGAGCATATTAACAATTGCTTTCCCTTTACCCTGGCGGTTGCCTTCAGGTATTTCATAAGCCTTTAAGGCAAATACTCTGCCACGGTTTGTAAACATCAAAATAGTTGCGTGGCTTGAAGTTACAAATAGATGTTCAATAAAGTCTTCCTCTTTTGTTTTGCCACCGATAATACCCTTGCCTCCGCGGTTTTGTGAGCGGTATGTATCAAGAGGAATACGTTTTGCATAACCACCGTGTGAAAGAGTAATAACGACTTCTTCTTCTTCAATAAAATCTTCTACAGAGAAATCGGTCACATCAGTAGAAATTTCCGTGCGGCGTTCATCACCGTAATCCTTTTTCATTTTGGCAAGTTCTTCAACGATAATATCTAAGATTCTTTGGGGGTTACCTAAAATGTCCTGGAGTTCTTTAATTAAAGCCTTCAAATCTTTTTGCTCTTGCTCAATAGCGATAGAGGAAAGTTGCGTAAGTTGATGCAAACGCATATCCAAAATTGCCTGGGCTTGAGGTTCTGTAAATTTAAAGCGCGCCATTAAATTAGTGCGGGCTTCCGGTGCGTCTTTAGATTTGCGAATAATTGCAACAACTTCATCTAAATTTGCAATTGCCAAAAGCAACCCGTCTAAAATATGGGAGCGTTTTAAAGCTTTGTTTAAATCAAAACGCGTTCTGTTTGTAATAACTTCTTGGCGGTGCCTAATATATTGGCGCATGGCTTCTTTCATACTTAAAACACGAGGCTTACCATCAACGATAGCAAGCATATTTACGCCAAAAGAAGTTTGTAGTTGCGTATGTTTAAAAAGTTGGTTTAAAACAACTTGGCCTGTTGCTTCGCGTTTAAGTTCTATAACTAAACGCATACCGCGGCGATCAGATTCATCGCGGATATCGGAAATTTCGGTAATCTTTTTATCTTTAACAAGGCCGGCAATAGTTTCAATTAAAACTGTTTTATTGACCTGATAAGGAATTTCAGTTACAATAATTGCTTCGCGGCCTCCTTTCATTTCCTCAATTTCTGCGCGGGCTTGAATTTTTAAAGAACCGCGGCCTGATTCAAAATAATCATAAACACCTTTCGTACCGCGTAAAATACCGCCGGTAGGGAAGTCCGGCCCTTTAACAATCTGCATCATTTCTTTAGTGGAAATTGCCGGATTTTTAATTAAGGCAATAATACCATCGCAAATTTCCCCTAAATTATGTGTAGGAATATTTGTTGCCATACCTACTGCAATACCGTTTGAACCGTTAACTAAAAGTTGTGGCATTTTGGCCGGTAAAACTGCCGGTTCCATTAAAGAACCATCGTAGTTAGGGACAAATTTAACTGTGTCTTTATCCAAATCTTCCAAAAGTTCATCGGCAATATGGTTTAAGCGTACTTCAGTGTAACGCATGGCTGCCGGGCTATCACCGTCAATAGAACCGAAGTTACCTTGCCCGTTCACAAGAGTATTCCTTATTGAAAAGTTTTGTGCCATACGCACTAAAGCATCATAAACGGAACTGTCCCCATGCGGATGGTATTTACCCAAAACATCACCGACAACACGTGCTGATTTCTTAAACGGCTTATTATATTTTAAACCCATTTCCTGCATGGCATATAAAATACGACGGTGAACAGGTTTTAAACCATCCCTGGCATCAGGTAAAGCACGGCCTATAATAACACTCATGGCATAGTCAATATAGGAATTACGCATTTCCTCGCCGATATCGCGTTGGTGTATTTGATCAAAAAGTTCTGTGGAATTTGTTTGATTGTTAATATTATCTGTCATAAAAACTCCTAAATATCTAAATTGATAACTTCAAGGGCATGTTTTTCAATAAAAGCCCTGCGGGGTTCAACTTTATCACCCATAAGCATTGCAAAGACTTTTTCCGTATCAGCGGCATCTTCAATAGCAACGCGGACAAGTTTGCGTTTTGAAGGGTCCATGGTGGTTTCCCAAAGTTGTTCCGGGTTCATTTCACCGAGACCTTTATAACGCTGTATCGTTGCCCCCTGTGTGCCTACATCTTTTGCAACCTTCAAAAATTCTTGCAAAGAGAATATTAAAATATCCTTTTTACCGTCATTAATGGTAAACAAAGGCGTGCCTTTGCGTTTATCTTCGGTAACGAAAGCAAATTGTTCCAAAGTATAACCAAGGGCTTTTAGTTTATTTTCGTTTACTAAAATTTTGGTAAGTTCTTTAAGTGATTGATAATCAGGTTCTAATGCGTCATTATCAATTTCCATTTCCGGAATACCTTTGGAAAGAAGTTCTTCCTTCTTTTCATTTCTTACAGCTGTTTGATAATCTCTAAATTCTTGATCTGAATAGAAATATTTGAAGCTATTATTTTCCAAAGTTACCCTAAATACGGGGATTTGACCACCTTCTTTAAATTTATTGTAATCTTTAAGTGTCAAACCTTTAAGTTCTATCCTCATATTTAAATCTTCAAGTTCTTTTAAGATTTGGAGTAAAGTTTTAATTTGGTCTTTAGTTAAATCTTCGCCTTTTGCATTTTTTGCATTGACGGCTTGAAGGGCTTCTTTAAATAACCAAGTTTGCATTTGCTCTTCGGTTTGCATATAATCTTCCATTTTGCCTTTTTTGATTTTGTATAAAGGAGGTTGGGCAATATACACATGGCCTTGTTCAATAAGAGGTTTTAACTGACGATAGAAGAAAGTTAAAAGCAAAGTTGTAATGTGTTGACCGTCAACATCAGCATCAGCCATCAAAACAATTTTGTTATAGCGGAGTTTTTTAATATCAAATCCGCCTTCACCTTCACCGACACCTGTACCGACTGCCGAAATTAAAGTGCGGATTTCCTCATTTGATAAAATTTTAACAAGTTGTGCTTTTTCTACGTTTAAAATTTTACCGCGTAAAGGTAATATTGCCTGGAATATTCTGTCCCTGCCTTGTTTTGCGGAACCGCCGGCTGATTCACCTTCTACTATAAAAAGTTCACATCTTTCCGGGTTTTTTTCCTGGCAATCTGCAAGTTTACCGGGCAAACCGCCACTTTCCAAAGCACCTTTCCTACGGGTTAAATCTTTTGCTTTTCTTGCGGCTTCACGGGCGACAGCGGCACCAATTGTTTTATCACAAATAGCGCGGGCTGTTTTAGGGTTTTCTTCAAAGAAAGTTGATAATGTTTCCCCTACAATAGAACGGACTATACCTTCAATTTCGGAGTTACCCAATTTTGTTTTTGTCTGTCCTTCAAATTGAGGATGCGGAATTTTAACTGATAAAACTGCTGTTAAACCTTCCCTTAAATCATCCCCTTGAATATTTAAATCTTTATTTTTGAGAAGCCCATTATTTTTAATATAGTCATTAACAATACGGGTTAAAGCGGACCTAAAACCGCTTAAATGTGTACCACCTTCTATGGTATTAATATTATTAACAAAGGAATAAACATTTTCGGAATAACTGTCATTATATTGAATAGCAAAAGAAATATAATTGTTATCAATTTCCTTTGTGATATAAATAGGTTCTTCGTTAATTATTTTTTTATTTGAATTTAAGTATTTTACAAATTGTGAAATACCTCCTTCGTATAAAAACACTTGGCTTTTATTTTCTACTCTTTCATCAGTTAAAGTAATTCTTACACCTGCGTTTAAAAATGCCAGTTCGCGAAGACGATTTGCAATAGTATCATAAGAGAAAATATTATCACCGAAAATTTCTTTATCTGCTTTAAAAGTTACTTTTGTACCGTGTTCCTTTGTTTCACCAATAACTTCAACTTTACCTTCCGGTTTACCGCGTGTATATTTTTGGAAATGTACTTTACCATCACGTCTAACTTCTACTGCAAGCCACTCTGATAAAGCGTTTACACAGGAAACACCCACACCATGTAAACCGCCGGAAACCTTATAAGCACCTGTATCAAATTTACCACCGGCGTGTAAAACCGTCATAACAACTTCCAAAGCACTCTTTCCTTTAAGTTTTGGATCTTTAACATTTTTCATTGGGTCAACAGGAATACCGCGGCCGTCATCTTGAATCATACAAACATTGTCTTCTTTAATAACAACGTTAATATGGCTTGCATTACCTGCCAAAATTTCGTCTACTGAGTTATCTACAACTTCATAAATTAAATGGTGTAAACCCGGCGCCCCTGTTGAACCTATATACATTGCCGGGCGTTTTCTAACGGCTTCAAGACCTTCTAAAACTTGTATTTTAGAGGAATCATAATCTTGTTCTAATTCTTTTTCTGATTTACTCATATATACTCCTTATTTTATTAAAATCTTTTTTATCCAAGGCTTGCTAAAATTTTTATTTAACTCTTTTATTATTTCTTTTTCCTTTAATAAAAGTTCATGCCTTGCCGGGGAAGATTTTACTTTTACAAAAATTATTCCCCCTTGTACTGAATCCAACTCCCAAAATTTAGCCCTACCTTTTAAAACAATTTGCCATAAATTATCAAGTAAAATTAAATTATTTAATTTTAGATTTAAATGACAAAATTTTTTGGTTAATTCGGAAGAATTATGCCAATTAATTTCTTTTTTTAATTTCATTTAAACTCTAACAGGCATAATGATATATTTATATTTAGTGTCACCTTCCGGTTCTATTAATACAGGCTGTGTTGCATTAACAAAAGAGAAATTAACTTTATCCGTATCAATATTTTTTAAAACATCTATTAAATATTGTGGATTAAAAGATGTTTCAAAATCTTCACCGGAATAATTTATTTTAACTTCATCTGAAAATGACATTTTTGATGAATTTGCAGTTATTAAAATATTATTTTCCGTTAACTGATATTTTACCGTTCCGCCTAAATCACTTGTACAAACAGATGCACTTTTTGTAGAAGATAAAATATTTGAAGTTTCCGCCAAAAAAGTTATATTTTTTTTACCCGGAATAACTTGTTCATAATTAGGAAAATTACCTTCAATTAAACGCGAAATCAAAACTGTTTCTTTTATTTTAAAACTTATTTGATTATTTGAAGTTGTAATATCAACTTTTTCATCTTCTTTTAATTTATTAGATTTAATAAGTTTTAGAACTTCATTTAAAATTTTGCTTGGTACAATAATTTTAAAATCATTTACACCATCTAAAGACGGATTTATACATAAAGACAAACGGCGGCCATCTGTTGAAACAACCTCAAATTTATCTTTAGTATTATTCCAAAGCAAACCGTTTAATACATAGCGTGTTTCTTGTGTAGAAGCTGAAAATATAGTCTTTTCTATCATTTTTTCCAATACAGTGGCTTTT
>CAMUXX010000002.1 GCA_947164805.1 uncultured Elusimicrobia bacterium
AACGCGCGAAATGTGCTTGCATATTTAAGTGCTTTTTGATTTTTATTTTCCTAGAATACCGAAAATCGCTACGCTCCTATACTTCTGGGTATTCGTCGTCAAAATAAAAATTGAAAATTCCATTAAATCTACTGCGCGATGCGCGAGCGTTCTCGCGCGCTACGGTTTTATGCTCTTACATGTTACAAATAAAACTAAAATTTCCACAAAATACTTGCTAGATGCGCGCGCACGGTTTGGCTTCATTTTACGTCGTCGCAGAGAAAATTAAAAATTATATCAAATTTCCTGAGAGGCGCGTAAACGTTCTCGTGTACTACGGTTTTGATTTGTGTTATTTTCTTGTCAAAAATAAAATTAACTAATCAAATTGCTATATCAGAGAACATGTATCAGTCCCACCACAAACATTTTTGCAACTCCCGGTATATTTCTGTGCTGATATAGCACAGCTAATATAAAGAGAAGTATTAGGATTCGTTTCCAAATAATATTTAGAATTCTCCAGATCTCCGTTTATAATACGCCTAGCAACGAACAAATAATCATCAGTCAAACCATATTGCCAATCTTTTGTATTAAAACATTGTTCATCTAAGCAATCATCTCCTTCTAAAATTTCACTTGTAAATCCAAAATCTAAATTTTCAAAGTTCATACAAGTGTCTTGATCAAGAGATAAAATACATACTTGATATGCCCTATGAAGATTACTAAGGGTTTGTACTGCCTCACTGGTACGAGCTTTTTCCACTGATTTTTTATACTGTGGTAAAGCAATAGCAGTAAGTATGCCGATAATTAAAACAACTACCAGCAGTTCAAGCAAAGTAAAACCTTTACTTGAGTGAAAGATACTTAAAGTATCTTTTATTTTTTGTATTATTTTTTTCATTTTACTTCTCCTGTGTTTTTAATTTTTGTTTTACAACAAAATTGTTTTTTTTATTTATCTTCCCCGTTTTCTTTTTTGCGGCGATATTAGTGTCTGCAAAATTTAAGATTTTTATATTCTAACAAGCCGGTTTGTTTGAGTAAAAAGCAAAAGTTACCTATTACTTTTTGCTTTTTACGAGTTGCCGGCTTAGATATAAAAATCAAATTTTGCACGGTTTTGAGCCGCAAAAAAGAAAACAAAAAAATTTAAACAATATCAATTTACAAAGAACATTTTTAAAAATGTTTGATCGTTTTTTATCACCCAAATAAAAAACGACTGATATATTTGAGCCTATCGAAGTCACCCAAAAATAACAGTCGTAATCTATTACCAAAATATTTGATAATAAACATTTGGTGTAATACATTTGAAGGATCAATTCAAACATATTACACCTAGACGACTATTCTTGGACTTCGATAGTGCCTTTGATTTCTCAAAAGCTCTTCGTATTCTTCATACGATCCCAAAAACAGATTAAAATTTTTTTAGGGGTTTTAGCCCTATATATAAATGAAAACTCCTTTTAAATATAATAACAGTTTTTATTAGTTTTAGCAATAGTAAAAATGTAATTTTACGTCATAATAATATATAATTTATTATGGAAAAGTTGTTCAAAAATATAAATTTAAACCCAAAAATTTGTTTTGGTATAATTGCTTTTTGTTTTTGTGCTTTTATATTGTTGTGTAGTTATCTATATCCTTTTACTTCGGATGAAGTCAGAATATCTGTTTTAGTTCACGATAATATTTTTCAGACCTTTTATTTTGCATTTTTTCATGAAGCACCGCGTTTTATAAATTTATTTTTAACATTAGGTCTTTATTGGGCAATTAAATTTAAAGTCTTTTTCTCTTTTCTAAATCCTTTTGTCCAGATTAGTATAATATATTTTCTATTTTATTTTGTTAAAGGCCGGAAATTAAACATAAATAATCAAGCAGATATTATGCTTTTTTTATTTATTTGTTTAACTTATCTTTTTATGGTACCGTCACCTTCTACTACTTTATTTTGGGTAGCAGGTGCGTTTAATTACAGTTGGGCTTTTTTATTTTGTGTATTGGTTCTTTGTTTGTTTAGATTTACTTATAAAGGAAAACAACTTAAAAACACTTGGTATATAAATGTGCTAATATTTTTTATAGGTTTATCCGCTGGCATGTCTAATGAAAATACCGGCCCTATGATGTTTGGTATTTCTTTATGTTTTATTTTATTTTGTAAATATAAGAAAATACAAATTCCTAAATATATTTATTTTGCTTTCTTCGGTATGGTTTTAGGGATAATTCTCCTTTTCGGTTTAGGGGGAAGTTATAGAAGATTGCACGAAAATTATATTTATACTTTCTTTGTTAATTCCGATTTGATCAATAAACTATTATTTTCCGTACATCATTTAAATAAATTTTTAAAGGCTTTGTATTTTGTTCCGGTTATAATATTTATTGCTTTGTTGCTGATTGCTTATGATAAAAAAACAGAAGTTATCAGAAAAGAAAAATTTATTTTAAGTTTGTTTTTCCTTATATGCGGTTTTGTATTAGCTTTTGTTTTGTTTGCGGCCCCTTTAGTTCCAGAAAGGGCCTATTATTCAGCAGGTATTTTTTGTTTAATAAGTTTTTTGTTTTTGCTAGATTTATTTAGGGATGTTTATAAGGTATATCTATTGAAATATATTACATTATTTTTTGCGATATATTGTTTAATAATTTCCCCGTTAGTTATTATTCCGTATTTTAGTTTGTATGAAAATTTTAAAGAAAGAGATTCACAAATATATTTGGCTAAAGAAAAAGGGAAAGAAAAAGTTTATACCGATATGATCTATATAGTTCCCGGACCGACAAAAAATTTAACTATAACCTATTTGGACCTTGTAAGACATCATTCCGCAAAACATAAAGAAGTCCTCAAAAAATGGTACGGCATAGAAGTTATTGTTCCTGATGAAACCAATCTTTCCATAACAAATAAAAATCCACTAATGAAATCCCCCAAACTTGACATATCACTAAATAAATGATAACCTAAATTAACTATTTTAACTAATATAAAATAGTTATGGGGGTAAATATGGGAAAAGAAGCAACAAATATAGTATCTAAAGAGGGGGTAAGAGTTCATATTTTAATAGATGAATTAAATAAACTCTATTGTGATGAATGGCTTGCCTATATTCAATATATGGAAGGCGCGCAAGTTGCAAGCGGTTTGCCGCGCCAGAGTTTAGTTGCAGAACTTGAAGAACATGCCGCAGAAGAGTTAGACCACATGAAGAAAATTGCCAAACGCATTATTGAACTTGGTGGTACGCCGATAATTGAGCCTAAAGCATGGTATAAATATTCCGGCTGCGGTTATGAAGCACCGGAAGACCCTGACTCTAGGGTTATATTACAACAAAATTTACGTTCTGAAAGATGCGCAATAAATGCATACAACAGGCTTATTAAAATTCTTGCCGGGCGTGATCCTGTGACGAATAAGATGCTCGTAAAAATTTTACAGGAAGAAGTAGAACATGAACAGGATTTGGAAGATATAGAAACTGATGTAAAAAGTTTAAACTTTTCTAAAAAGAAATAATATTTTACAGTTTTTTGTTTCAAAAATATCTAATAGCGCACATGTTTTTGTTGTGCGCTATTCTCTTAAATTTGCTAAAATTCAAAATATAATGCAATAAAATTTAGGGGTTCTGCGTTTAACTAGTATGAAAGAGATAAACGAGCAAGAAATAATTGAAACCGTAAAGGGCGGTAACTTTGAGGCCTTTGGCTTGATTGTAGAAAAGTATCAAGAGAGTTTATATTCCTTTATATTTTACAGTGTTAAAAACGAGGCAGCAGCACAAGATATCTATCAAGACACCCTAGTAAAGGCCTTAAAACAAATTAATAAGTACCGTGAAGAAGGCAATTTTAAAGCCTGGCTATTCACGGTTGCGAGGAACAATGTGACAGATTATTTCCGCGCAAATACTAAATATGCAAGTTTACCGGAAGACGAAAACGCGGACATTTTCCCTTCTAAAGAAAATACGGAAAAGGATGTAATCTCAAAAATTTCTTTAGATAATATTCTCGCTAAAATTGAAGAATTGCCGGAGAAGGATAAAGAAATTATTTTGCTTCGTCAATATCTAAGTTTTAAGGAAATAGCAGAAGTTTTAAATTGCCCGCTCGGAACAGCACTTGCGCGTTTAAACAGAGCAATTAAAAAATTGCAAAACAGTTTGGGGGAAGAATATGCCTTGTAAACAAGAAAATAATGCTTTGCTCTATGCCTACGGTGAACTTGATGACGCAAAAACGCCGGCATTTTTAGAGCATTTAAAAACTTGTAAAGAGTGTCAAAATATCTTGCATATTTGTGCATTGACAACGGCATCTTTGGCACCCAAACAAGCCCCGGCCTTTTCAGCAGCCGAAGTAGTTGCCAAAGAAAAAACAACAAGTTTTAACTTCGGTTTCTTGAAAAGTTTAAAAGGTTTTAGATGGGTTTATCCGGCCACGGTATTCGCTGCTTTTGCACTTATACTCGGCTTTACGGCTTTTGAGTTCGCATCAAAAAAGCCAACGGTTATGGTCCAAACACCGATAACAATTTTTGAAGAAACGGACAATAACCTGACAGATTTGGAAACAGAAATTGAAGATCTGTTTTATTACATGCAAGAAATATAGGAGATATTATGAAAAAGTTAACACTTGCAGTACTTTCCTTAGCATTGTTAGTCGGCGGTGCATCTTTTGTCAGTGCAAAGGATATTGCTAAAAACGATGTCAAGAAAAACATTGAAGAAATGAATAAACTTGTCGAGAAATATAATAAAGCCTCTGACAAGAAGAAACCTGCTATTGAAAAAGAAATCAAAGCAAAGGTTTCCGAAAATTATGAAAAGCATTTAAAACGCATGGAAGAACGCACCGCGGAACTTGAAAAACGCGTTACCGAAATGAAAACTAAACTTGAAAGAATGAAAAGTGAGGAAGAAAAAAACAAACATATAGATGAAATCACTAAAAAAATTATTTCAGGTGAAAAGCCTATGTTGTTTAGACCTCCTTTTAAAGAAGGGGAAAACTTTAAAGGTCCAAGACACGGTATGAAAGGTTTTCATAAAGACCACAAAGGTATGAAATGTAAAAGTGGCGATAAAGGTGAAAAATGCCCTTTTGCCAAAGGCGAAGCACCTGCAAAACCTGAGGAATTAAAAAAATAACTGACTACTAATTAACAAAAACTACCGTAGGTAAAAACTTGCGGTAGTTTTATATTTTCTTTAAAAATTTACTTGCAATATTTTCGGCAACGGTGTTCATTTCGGTGCGTTTTTTGATGGTGTTATCATCATAGCCGATAAGATGTAAAATACCGTGAATTATAACCGTTAAAAATTCTTTGCGATAATGTTTTCCAAGTTCCCGTGCTTGTTTCTTTGTTTGCTCAAAACAAACAAAAATATCTACATAAATTTTATTGTTTATCGGGGAAAGATTTTCAAATGTAATAACATCCGTTACATAGTTGTGGCCTAAAAATTCTTTATTTATTCTTAAAATTTCTTTAGGGGAAACTATTACAATATTTATATTTTCAAATTTGTTTTTTTGCTTACCGAGTGCAAAAGAAACTGCCGCCTTATACAATTTTGTTTTTTTGTAATACGGCGGCAATTTTGTTTGATAAAATAAATTTATTTCCATTATAAAAATTTTGTTCTTCCGCGCGGAATAATTACAATACCTGACGGATCAATAAAGTAATTTTGGCTGTCTTCTTCTTTATCTAGGCCGACTTTCATGCCGTTTGGTAAAACATTAAAACGGTCAATAATTGCTTTTTTGATATGGCAATTTTTACCGATAACGCAATTATCCATAATCACGCTGTCTTCCAAAACAGCACCTTCTTCCACTACGATATTGCTTGCCAAAACACAATTTTTAATTACTGTATTTTTGCTAATGCGGCAACCGTTGCTGACAGTACTGTTTATAATTTCCCCGCCTAAATAAGCGGTTGGCGGAAGGTTATGAACAGAGGTGTTTATCGGCCAAAGCGGATTGTTTAAATCGAATTTCGGTTTTTCACCTAAAAGATCCATATTGGTTTGCCAAAAAGATTGTATTGTGCCTACGTCGCGCCAATAACCCTTTTCCTCATAACTTTTAACACCCGGTAATTTTTGGGACGGGAAATCATAAGCAAAAGTTCTATATTGTTTTAAAATTACAGGAATAATATTTTTCCCGAAGTCTAATGACGGAATATCACAATATTTTTGTTGCAATATTTTAAGCAAAACATTTTTACTGAAAATATAATTGCCCATTGAAGCATAAGCTTTTGTCGGATGCCCGGGTATGCACTTTGGGTTTTGCGGTTTTTCTTCAAAAGCAATGATTCTGTTCTGATTATCAACTGTCATTACCCCAAAAGATTTTGCATCTTTTAAAGGTACTACATTTGCGGAAACTGTTACATCGGCATTGTTTTTTATATGGAAATCTATCATCTTGCTGATATCCATGCGGTAAATATGGTCAGCTCCGAAAATAGCAATTAAATCCGGCTCAAAATCATTAATCAAACTGATATTTTGCCTAACGGAATCAGCTGTACCTCTATACCAAATTTCACCAAGGCGCATTTGCGGAGGAACGATAGTTAAAAAGTGATCTTTACTGATACCTTGCGTAGGCCATGAACTGCGTACATACTCAATCAAAGATTGCGAGAGATATTGCACTAAAATATAGCAAGAAAATATGTTTGAGTTCACAAAGTTAGATAAAACAAAATCGATAATTCTGTATTTTCCGCCGAAGGGAACAGCAGGTTTTGAACGCTCTTTGGTTAACGGAAACAGGCGTTCTCCTTTGCCTCCTGCCATTATCATACCGAGTACTTTCATAAAAACTCCTATTTTTCTTCTTTGGTCAAGTTTTCAAATGCTTGCCAAGTCCAGGGTAATTTTTCTTTAAAAATCTTTTTAATTGCTTCGGCATATACGCGGATTTCATATTGTGCGTGATTATCAGCACGAAGTTTTATAAAATTTAATAATGCGCGCGCATTTACCGTCCAATAAAATTGAGTATATTGGCTGACGGGTAAAACGCAACGTGCCATTTCGCGCGCGACACCTGCCGCCAAAAGTTTTTTATAACTTTCGTAAGAATTTTCAATGCTTTTATTATAAATTTCAAGAAGGGCTTTATTATCTATATCTTTACTTACAATACTGCCTTGGCGGTTTGCAATATCTTGTACACGAAATTCAGTGGGGATATAAAATTCATCTTTAACTTCGGTATAACGTGCGCTGATTTCATTATAAGAACAAATGCGGTGGCGCATCCATTGGCGTGCGACGAAAATCGGGCATTTAATGTGGAATTGAAAGTAACAATGTTCAAAAGGGGAATGATGCCCGTTTTCCACTAAATATTTAATTAAGAGTTTATCCTTTTCTTCCCCTTTACTTACGCCGCCGAAGGAAACACGCGCAGAACTTACCGCCCTTAAATCAGAGCCCATAAAGTCAACAAGTTTGACGAAACCTTTATCTAAAACTTCAATATAATTTTCTTGGGGGGTAGTGTTTTGCATAATGTCTCCTTAATATGTGTACTTTTAATGATATTGTATATTATTTAGCAAACTTTTGCACGTATTGTGTATTTTTGCACATAATAGGCATAATTATTAAAAATTTGTTATTATAATTTAAGGGAGATTTTTTAATGTAGGGCTAAAATCCCTAATAAAATTTATCTGTTTTTGGATCCGTATAAATACGGTGACCTTTTGAGAAATCAAAAGTGCAATAACTCACCAAGAACAGCCAGATAAGGCACATAGACACAGGACTGATCCTCTTGTTTTTATGTGTTAATGTTTACTCGTTTTTAACAAGTAAACTACGGCTGTTATATTTGGTCAGAGTTATTGCTGAATATAAACAGCCGTTTTTATTTGGTTTTAAGGAGATTTTATGTCTTTTATATTAACACTTTTTTGTTTTTTTCTAGATGCAAAAACTTTTGGAATACACTAAATTTACCAAAAAGGCTTTGAGAGTAAATATTTATGGTACCAAAACTTCCTATCAATTTGATAGAATAATATTATATGGAAATAAAGACCGTTGCCCTCTTTTTCAATTCAAAGCGCGAAAGTTGCAGTAAAGCCGCTAAGGATTTAAAAACAACTTTGGAAAAAGAGCAGATAAAAACAAAAATACTACCTTATGATAATTTTAAAATCAATCAAAATTTTGATTTGATTTTTTCACTCGGCGGCGACGGTTCTTTGCTTAAAATTGTCCGCAAGACCGCACACCGTAAAATAAAGATACTCGGGCTTAATTTTGGGCATCTTGGATTTTTAACTTACGATAAACAAATAAATATAAAAGAACTTTTAAAGGCTTTAAAAGCAGATAAATTTTGCCTTCAGGAAAGGGCTTTACTCGAAGTGCAAGTTATAAGAAATAAAAAAATTGCTTTCAAAGGTATCGCATTAAATGAATGTACAATAAAATCAAACAAAGCGCGTGCCATACACTTAAATACTTTTTATGAAAAGAGCGAACTTAAAGAATATTTTGCCGACGGTATAATGCTTTGCACACCAACAGGCTCAACTGCCTACAATTTGGCAGCCGGAGGGCCAATACTTGAACCCTCTTTGGAAGCCTTTACTTTAACTCCTATTTGCCCGCATACTTTGGCACAAAGACCTTTGGTTTTGAAATTAAATTCCCCTTTATTTATTGACGGACAAAATGAAGTTCATTTATGTTTGGACGGGCAAGTGTTTTTTAAATTATCCAAAAAAGACAAAGTGCAAATTAAAAGAAGCCCGTTAAATGCTAAAATAATTTTTGCCAAAGATTATGATTTTTTTAAACTTTTAACCCAAAAACTTACTTGGGGCGGTTGTAAAAATGCTTAAAAATATTGCTATAAAAAATTTTGCTTTAATTGAGAATCTAACTTTGGAACTTTCCAAGGGGTTAAATATTTTTACAGGTGAAACAGGCGCCGGTAAATCAATTGTAATTGAGGCTTTAAGTTTTGTTTTGGGTGCACGCGGCGATTCAGGTTTAATAAAGCAAGGTGCAAACAAAATGGAAGTTTCCGCAATTTTTGAAGGAGTTATTTGGCCGAAAAGTATCAAAGAAAAATACAATTTAACAAGTAATTTAAATTTGTATCGTTCTTTAGATTTGCACGGTAAAAATACCGTTAAAGTAAACGGGAAAAATTATAGTGTGCAGGTATTAAACGAAATCGGTAATTCTTTAATTGATTTTCACGGTCAGCACGAACACCAAAAACTTTTTAACCCTGCAGAACATTTAACTTTGCTTGATAATTATGCTAAAAACGAAAAACTTTTAAAAGAAACGGAAGAAGTTTATAAAGAATACCAAATCTTAAAAGCCAAGGCCGATGCCGCTAAAATGAGTGAGGAAGAAAAAGCGCGACTTTTAGACCTTTATTCTTATCAACTTAAAGAAATACAAAATGCCAATTTAAAACAGGGCGAAGAAGAAGAAATAAATGAAAAACTTCCCTCTTTAAAATATGCCGGGCATTTAAAAGAAAGTGCAAAAGATTTATGTGATTTGCTTGATAGTGAGGGTGCCGCTTGCGAACGTTTAAATAAAGCTGCCCAAATTTTGGAAGATATGGCCCAAACAGATAGAAATCTTGAAGACCTTGCAAAAGAACTTGCACAAACCGCAAACAACGCGCAGGAAATATCTTCTGCTTTGGTTGATTATGCCGAGACTTTGGATATTGACCCGCAAGTTTTAGATAATCTTTTAAGCCGTCAGGAAGAAATTAAAAAAATAAAACAAAAATATGGTCCGACTTTAGAAGATGTGTTTGAGAAACAGAAGGAACTTGAAAACAAATTAAATGCCTTGCAAAATGCAGAGGAAAACATACAAACTTTAAATAAAGCACTTGAAAAGCAGGCCCAAAAACTTATATCTTGTAGTGAGGGCTTAAGGAGTCAACGCAAAAAAGCTGCTAAACTTTTAAGTGAACAAGTGGTTAAGGAAATTAAACCGCTCGGCTTTAGTGACGTTCGTTTTGAAGTGGCATTAGAGCCTTTAGATTTTCCCGGCCCGAAAGGTTTTGACAGAGCGGAATTTCTTTTTTCCGCAAATGCCGGGCAAAGTTTACGCCCTTTAAGAAATATTGCAAGCGGTGGGGAAATTTCCCGTTTAATGCTTGGGTTAAAGGTGCTTTTGGCCGGGGATGTTCAAACCATGATCTTTGATGAAGTGGATACAGGTATCAGCGGAAATACGGCGAAACTTGTAGGTAAAAGTTTGGCCAAACTTGCAAAAAACCGCCAAGTACTTTGTGTGACACATTTAGCACAAGTTGCTGCTTATGCAAATAAACATCTTAGGGTGGAAAAGTTTGCAAAACAAGGCAAAACCGCTATTAGCGTTTTGGCTTTAACAGATAAAGATAAAGCCCTTGAAATTGCCCGTATGATAGGCAGTACAGATGCAAACAGCGCAGGTTTTAAGCATGCCTGCGAATTACTAAAAGAAGCAAACAATGCTTAAATAAGGAGAAATTATGAAAGAAGAAAATCAAATAAACGAATCTAGCAACTGCGGTTGCAAAAAACCTTGCCTTTGCCATAAAATTTTGGGATTGAAAGGTTTATCAATGATATACAAAGTGTTAAGCATAATTGTAATTTTGATAATGCTTTATATTTTGGGTTCAGGTTGGTATGAAATAATTAAGGAAAAATTACCTATGGGGCAAGCAGTTTTATGGTCCTTTCAGATTATTCTTACTTATTTATTTTATGCCCTTCTTTTGTTTACAATTTCAAAGGTCTTAAAAGTTCTTAGAAAGATTAAATACGCAGTAAACAATAAATAGTTATTTTACCGCGCCTTGCTTTGCAGGGCGCGGATCATTATGAAAAAGATTTTTATATTTTTATTTTCTTTACTTTTTATAACACCCGCTTTTTGCGAAGCCATCAAATTAAAAAACGGGTTAATTGTCAACGGTTCAATTATTGACCGTAGTGAATATATTTTAAAAGTTCAAACTTCTTATGGTGTAATTTCTTTAAACCAAAGGGAAGTTGAAAAAATTATGCCGGACCTTCACCGCGTGTTTTTGAAAGGCGGTGGGGAATATGTCGGAACAGTTGTTGATTTAGATGATTTCAATTTGACTTTAAATACCGATAGCGGTCTTGTGAATATTGATGTAGCACAAATAACTTCAATGGAAATTTACGACTATGAAGAAGCCACAAAACAAAAGAAATATATAGAAAATAAAATAGAACAAGAAGCCCAAGAAAAAGCCCAAGAAGAAGATAAAAAACAAAAAGCCACCGCTACAACTATGGGAACTTCAGGCTTGAGTTTTGATGAAGATTTGGAAAAAGTATTTCCTTCTAAACCGGAAGAAACAGAAGAAACCAAATATATCTATAAAACACATGAAGATACCCCCGAACAAATAAAAGCTTCTGAAGAGGAAAGGGCTGCTGCCGAAGCCTTAACACCGGTAGAACAAGAACAAAAGAAAAAAGAAGAAGCATTATCTTTTGATCAAAATAAAAAGAGAAAAGACGGAAAAAATTATTTTGCATTGAATCTCGGCGTACTTAATACAAAATTAAAGGTTGATGTATCAGATTTGGGCGGACCGCAAGATTTTGAAATATCCGGAACGGGTGTTTCTTTTGGTCTTGCATATATGCGGAAATTAACAAACCGGTTTTGGTGGGGTGCTGGTTTAGGTTTTGGTATGTTGCCTAAAAAAAGCACACGCTATGATTATGGTGCTGCACCGGGGCAAAGGGACGTGCAAATCAGCGGGCAGGAATACGATTTAAATGCTTTGTTTAATTTTTATTTTAATCCACAAAATCCTGTAAGAGTTTATTTAACAGGCGGTGCAAGTGTAACATCTTTGGGAATTGATAAGAGTGTTAGTGATTATTATGAAAAATCTACGGATGTTTGGGAATGGAGTTCCCCTATAACTTCTGATACAACCCAAACAGTTTTCGGCGGTAATATCGGGCTTGGGCTTGAGTGGACGGTGCAAGATATAAATATCGGCCTTGAAACGCGTTTAAAATATACAACTTTGAAAAAGGAACTTTCAAATTCCCCCAAAACCAGTGTGCTTATAAATTTAAAAGCAAGTTGGTTTTTTTGATGAAAATAATATTCTTTGTTAATGCTTTAAAAGGTTCTTTAAGTAATAAGGAAATTTGTAAATTAAAAAGTGAATTTCCGGTAATTTTTGTACCTTTAAGTGATGGGGGCGACGGTTTTTTGGAAACCGTGAAATATGCTTTACCCAAGGCAAAAGAACATTTTGTATTAGCAAAAAACGCTTTGGGCAAGATTAAAAAAGCACCTTATTTAACTTATAAAAATTTCGCTTTTTTAGAGTGTGCTAAAATTGCCGGTCTTGCCGAAATTAAGCCGGAAAAGAGAGATGTTTCACATGCCACTTCTTACGGCATAGGAACTGTTTTAAAAGAAATCGGTAAAATAAAAGTTAAAAAAATTTTTATCGGGCTTGGCGGAGTTGCTTTTAATGACGGAGGGGCGGGCTGTTTGCAAGCGCTCGGTTATAAATTATCAGACGGTAAAGGAAAAGAAATTTTGCCCGGTATTTTAGGTCTTTTGAAACTCAAAAGAATTATTGCACCAAGGAATCTAAAATTGCCGCAAATAATTTGTTTAAGTGATGTAGAAAATAAATTATTTGGCAGTTTGGGTTCTGCGCAAGTATACGGCCCGCAAAAAGGTGCAACTAAAGCGCAAGTTGCGTTAATTGAAAAGGCTTTAAAAAATTTCCAAAAAGTTATAGGTAAAAATTTAAATAAAAAGTTTTATGGCGCAAGCGGTGCTTTACCTGTTACTTTATGCGGTGTTTTAAAAGCGAAAATAACAAAAGGTACTAAAGAAATTTTTAAATTAATAAAAGCGGAAAATTTAGTTAAAAAGGCAGATTTAATTTTAACTTCGGAAGGTCGCTTAGATGAACAAAGCCTATTTGGTAAAGCTCCTTTTGAAATTTTAAAACTTGCAAAAAAACATAGAAAACAAGTGCTTTTTATTTGCGGTAAAAATAAATTGAAAAGTAGTGTGCTTAAAAAATATACAAATCTTACAGTGGCAGAACTTTGTACTTTGGCAAAAAATGATAAAGATAGTTTTGTAAATGCAAAAGTTTACTTAAAAAAAGTTCTGGGGGATTTGTATGAAAAAAGTTAAAAAATATTTTATTTTGTGTCTGGGGTTAATATTATTTTGGCAAAACATAGCGGCACAAGATAATCAAAATTTAAGCCGATACAATGGCAAAATTATCCAAAAAATTCAAATCAAAACAAAACGTGTAGATCCGGAAATTGTGCGGCATAATTTCCTTTTACAAGAAGGGGAATTATTTGAAGAAGGCCGCTATAAAAGAGCGATAGAAAACTTGCATAATATGCGTATCTTCAAAAAACTGGACTTTAAGGTAGAACGCACACCGCAAGATAATTTAATTATTAGGATTAAGGGAGAAGACGGTGCCTATATTTTTCCGCTTGCTTTTATTTCAGGCGGTGGGCAAAAAGGTGTAGGGTTAACGCTTGTTGAAGGCAATTACCTTAAAAAAGGTGAAATGATTTATACTTTTATGGGTTTCGGTGATGACGGTATAATGGCAATTTTAGGTGGCGCTTACGAAAATTATTACGCAAGTATAAAGTTTGAAAATCTTAATTTTTACCGCCGTTTTTATGATCATAATTGGGTTAGTATTAAAGGCATTTTCGGTTCGGATAAAGATAAAAAACATTTTGAAAATCCTTTGGCTGAAATTTATCAAAAGCAGGATAAACTTTCTTTAACGCTTGCAAGAACTAAAAATGATTTTACAATTTTTTTAACGCCGGAATATTTTTATTTAAATTCAGCAGACAAATATAATAATGGCATACACTCTACTGTTACATTAGGTGTAAATTATCAAAAGAATATGAGGCGCAGTATAAATTTTGGTTCTTTGATGGGGTATGGCCTATCCGATAAAAAAGAAGCTTTAACAGATTTACCGTCCTGCAAGTTAGGTTATAGGCTTACATCTTCCTTACAACAAGGTTATAAATGGGCCGGAAATGACTATAAAATTTTAAAACTATATACCGAAGCACAAACAAATATTGAATTTAAAAATCGTAATATGCTTTTGTTATATTTGAAATGGCAAAACAGTTTTGGCTCGCCTTTTGAAGATAAAGTTCAAACGCATGATTTGCTTGATTACGGCAGACATTTGCGCCAACGTTATGGCAGGCAAGGGGTTGGAACAGGGTTTTCTTATATTTGGTACATTTTAAGGGATAATGTCGGGCTTTTTAGTTTTAGCCCGTTTTATGAATTTGCAACAGTTTACGAAGGGAAACATTATTATAATCAAAGTGGAGTAGGGGCAAATTTGTCTTATCAGTTTTGGCGTTTCCCTTTCCCTGTTGGGTTAAATTATACTTATGGTTTAAATGACCATTGCCATCAGGTTTCTTTTATCGTTGGGGCGAAATTCGGGCAATAAAAAACCCCGCCTTTAGGCGGGGCTTAAAATTTAATGCTTATTTTGCATTAACCATTTTTGCGCGGGAAATATCACCTTTCTTGTCTAAGAAATAGAGATACCCTTTTGCTTTTTTAATACCGGTCTTTTCGACTTTTTTGGCTTTACCGCCTTTTTTGCCACCGCGGGCCATTGCAACTTTTGCTACATCGCCGTCTTTATCAATAAAATAAAGAAAGCCTTCTTCACGTTCTACACCAACTTTAAGTACTTTTTCTGCCATGGTTTTTCTCCTAGGATTTAAATAGGGGGTTTATCCCCGTTACAAAAAGTTTATTAAATATTTGCCTAAAATGCAAGTATTTCTTTTGACGGGCTACCCTCTAAGATTATTGTACAACATTTTTAGTCTGTTTTTACAAGTATTTTTAGGGCCTATATTTTATTGTTTTACACTCTAAACAATTTTTGATAAAATTACTTATGGCTTTTGGCTGCGCCGAGAGTCAAAAATTATATTGCCCCGTTAGCTCAATGGATAGAGTACCGGTCTTCGGAACCGAGGATGTGGGTTCAAGTCCCTCACGGGGTATTTTTATGAGTATAAAACTTTTAAAAGAACTTGGGCAAGTTGCAGCAAAGCACAACCTTAGTATTTGGGCGGTTGGCGGTTTTGCGCGCGATTTTGTTTTGCATAAAAAAACAAAAGATATTGATATTTGCGTAGAAAATAATACTGCGCCGCTTATCAATTATTGCCAAAAAACAAAGGGCGCAAACGTGAAAAAATTTAATAATTTCGGTACCGCGCGCGTAACTTTTAAAAACGGTTTTAAATTAGATTTTGTTTGCTGCCGTAAAGAAAATTACCCAAGACCTGCGGCTTTACCCGTAGTAAGCAAGGCTACTATAAAAGAAGATTTATTTAGGCGTGATTTTACTTGTAATGCTTTGGCTTTAAGTTTGTTACCGTCGGAATTTTTTAAAGTTTACGATTTATACGGTGCTTTAAAAGATATTAAAAACAAAAAAATTTCCGTCTTACACGCAAAAAGTTTTGAAGATGATCCGACGCGTTTATACCGCGCCTTGCGTTTTGCCGCACGTTTAAATTTTAAACTCTCAAAAGAAACGGAAAATTTATTTAAAACCGCTTTACAAAAAAACTATATTTCGCTTTTAACACCTGTTCGTAAAACAAATGAAATAATAAAGTTTTTGCAAGAGCAAAAACCCTCAAAAATATTTGCTTTAATTAAAAAATACAAAGCGCAAAATTTAATTTGCCCTAATTTTAAAGTACCCAAAAATATAGATAAATTTAAAACTTTAGAAGAAAGATTAGCCCTTTTAATCTTAACACAAAAAGAGCCGCAAAAATTTTTTAACACTTTACAAATGCCAAAAAACAATTTGGTTTTAGCAAGTAATTTGATTAAATTTTACGTACAAAAACAAGCGCCTTTAAAACCGCTTACCAAACAGGAAATTACCCTTATAAAAACCTTAACACCAAAAATTAACAAATTTGCTTACACACCTTGTTTTGTTGATGGTAAAACCTTGCAAAGCATGGGGGCAAAAGGAAAACAGATAAGTGAAATTTTGACTAAAATTGCCCAAGCACAATTTGCCGGCAAAATCAAAACAAAAAGGGCCGCAAAAACAGTAGTGCTTAAAATGCTTGATTGTAATTAAAAGTCGTAAACTTCTTCTTCCTCTTGATTTTCCTGATAAGATTCAATTTGCGGTTGTTCTTGGTAAGTTTCTTGTTGGAATTGTTCTTGTTGTTCTTGTGGAATTTGTGCAGTGTTTTTCTTCTTAGATTTCTTTAATAAATCTGCGCATTTTGTTTTTAAACCGTCATTGGCTTGATTAAAGCGTTTATCGGCATAGGCCTGGCGTTTCTCGGCAGGTAACTGTTCAATTTGATACATAAAGTCGTACCATTTTTCTTTAAGTCCGGGGAAAAATTGGGCAATACATTCACCGTTTGTTTGCGTTAAACTTTCATATTTCTTGAGAAAGACGAATAAAATCTTTTCCTCTTCTTGTGCTTTATTTAAAAGGGTATTTATTTTTTCTTCGTCGATATTTTCGCTTTGTAAACCGGGTGTTACAATTTGCTTTAAATCTTTAAAAGCATTTTGTTCCCAAAAATAAGTGCCATAACCGGCCTTTTCAAGCGGATAGAAAATTTGGCGTAATTTTTTGTAAAAAACTAAGGTATTTTTTAGTAAATCGGTATAATATTCATTGGTGTTTAATATATCTTGGGCATATTTTTCTACGATAGGTTTTGCATTTTCCATAAAACTGTCTTTGGTTTCTGAAGAATTTAAAACAGATTGTAAATCCGCCAAAAAATTTGCACGCAAAGTGTAAATATTTGCACATTGTTCTTTGGCTGTAATTTGGGAAAGTTTTTCTATTTCCCCCCGCTGCCAAGAACCTGGGACGAAATCTTCGCTATAATCTGTTTGCAAAAGTTTTAAGAGACTTTTTTTAAACTCATCACAAGAAAAGAAAATATCTTTTTTGGTGGAATTATCAAATGATCCTGAAAGGTATTGCTTTTCCCGATAAAAATAGGAATCGTCCTGCAAATTTTGCAAAGGTTCAAGTAAGACAGTATTTGTAACTTTGTTTATTTGTTGTTCCAAAGGTGTTTGAGTTTTTTGTTTAAAAGGGGAAGTATCAGTAGGTGTTTTATTGCCGGTTTCCTGATTACAGGCAACAGCAAAAAACATAGCCAATAATAAAGTTAAAAATTTAAAATGTTTCACAAACAAATTATAACATAAATTAAATTTTCTTTAAAGCCAAAGTCTTTTTATCAAGTAGAATGAAATTTGCCGGTCGGCCCGGTTTTACGCTTAAATCAAGCCCAAAACGTCGCGCGGGGTTTGTGCTTGCTGCTTGTAAAGCATATTCTAGCGGATACCCCCATTTAACTAAATTTTGCACCGCTTTTAGCATGGTTAATGCGGAACCTGCGATAACGCCATCATTAGTGCGGACAAATACACCGTTTTGTAATTTGACTTTTTGGCCGTTTGAAAGACCTTCTTTTTTACCGGTTGGTGTTAGAGCATCGGTGATAACAAAGACTTTTTTAGGTGTTTTTTGCGCTAAAAATAATTGTACGGCTTCGGGGCTTGAGTGTTTGCCGTCTGCAATAATTTCAGAAGAAAAATCTTTTAAATAAAATATGGTGCCGACAGCGCCTAAATCGCGGTGATGAAAACCGCTCATAGCATTATATAAATGTGTTGCGTGATTTATGCCGAGTTTAAAACCTTTAAGCATTTCTCTGTAGGTTGCGGAAGTATGCCCAGCTTGAAGTAAAATATTATGTTTTTTGGCGAATTGTACAAGCGTGTTCAAATTTTTAACTTCGGGGGCAACGGTCATTGAAACTATTTTCCCGTTTGCCGCTTTATAAAGTGTTTGTAAAGTTTTTAAGGAAATTTGTTGCACGTCTTCTTTACGCATAAAACCAAGTTTGTTTGGGGAAATAAAAGGCCCTTCCAAGTGAAATCCGATAATTTTTGCCCCCTTTTCTTTGCCGATTGACGGAGCAAATTTTTTAAGTACAGCAACAGTTTTGTTTAGGGGCATTGTAAAAACCGTTGGACAAAAAGCATAAACACCTTGTTTTTTAAGTTCTAAAGAAAGTTTAAGTAAAGCATTTTCATCTTCGCTATCCACGCCAAAACCGTATGAACCGTGGATATGGGTATCCACAAAAGGTGTGGTTAAAATATTGTTTTTTAGGTCAATTATTTTTTGCGCTTTAGGTAAAGATCCGGAGTGAATAATTTTTTTAATTTTATCGTCTGCGACTAAAATACTTGCTTTAAATTTTTTACCGCCGTCAATAACAACGGCATTTTTATATAATATTTCCATACTAATTTATAAATGAGCAAAGCCCGCAATTTTGTTTTGTTGTTTTTGAAATTTCCGCCGCGGCTGCTTTATCTGCAACAATGAAAGTGCGCGGATGTTTTTGCAAAACTGTTATAGGCCAATTAGTATTTTGTTTATCTTCAAAAGCGTGATATAAAGCATGTGATTTCTTAGCACCTGTTGCCATAATTATAACTTCTTTTGCAGTCATAATTGTACCAAGCCCCATAGTTAAAGCACGTGTTGGAACTTGGGAAATATCACCGTCAAAAAAACGTGCATTTGCGGCAATTGTATTTGATGTTAAATCTGCCACATGGGTTTTTGAATCAAATGCGCTGCCGGGTTCATTGAAAGCAATATGCCCGTTTTGGCCTATGCCGCCGATAAACAAATCAATGCCACCGTAATTTTTAATTTTTTCCTCATAATTTTTGCACTCTGTTTCCAAATTTGAGGCATTACCGTTTAAAATATTTATTTGTTCTTTTGAAATTTTTATATGGTCAAATAAATTTTTTGCCATAAAAGAATGGTAACTTTCAGGATGATTTTCTGGCAAACCGGCATATTCATCTAAATTAAAAGTTACCACTTTATCAAAACTTAAACCTTCTTGACAGAACTTAACCAAATACTTATATAAATCTATGGCTGTTCCACCGGTGGGAAGTGCAAGCACAAAATAAGGTTTGTTTTTTGTTGAAACGAAAGATTTAACTCTATTTTTTATATAGGATGCTGTTAAAAAACCGACATTATTTTCCGTTTCAATCAAATACATTTAAAAAACGTATCTCCATTTCACTCCCCAATGATTGTAGGAGACAATATGTTTATTATGCCTTTCCGCACCGTAATACACAATAAAGGCCAATTTATTTGGTTGGAACTCATGTGCATAATTAATATCAAAGCCAGCACCTATGTGATCACATATAAACCCATAATAATTTGAAAGATTACCGGAAAGTTCAAAGGAATTAGATTCATCAACATAATATTTTGCGCCGGCGAAGGCAGTTATCCCTGTCCCTGCTGACATTAATTTAGAGTGCCCGTAATGGGTAATAGAACCGCCTGCATATACGGTGAAGTTATTTAATAATTCCGTAGAACCTATTTTTAATGTGGCGCCTAAATCTGTTGCGCCTTTTGCACCGCCTTTTTCGCTTTGCCAAGAATCAAAAGATTGCGGACTGAAAAAGCCGTCAACATCCACATAATAACCATCGACTAAACCGTCGCGGAGGCGGAATTTTGCAAAGATTGTCGGATCTATAAGGCCCTTTCCGTGATGGCGTATATTTGCCCAACCCATCTCAAAACCTAAAGCCAACCTGTCTTTAATTCCAAAAGCAATAGAACCTTTAAAGCCAAAAGATTCTTCAAAACGGGCATCTTCGTTAGTAAGAGCTATACTTAAATCTCCGACGACTTGCCCTGCTTCCGGTATATAAAAAGGGTCCGTTAAGGAAAAGGCTGAAGCATTTCCTAGAAATAACCCTACAGCAAACACAAACAATGCTAATTTTTTCATTTTATACTCCTTTATTTAAAAATTATGTATACTTTATGTATATGATAGCAAATTTAGGAGGTTTTTGTGAATATTTTAAATTATTGGAACATGTTAACAGATGATACAAAATTCTTTGTCGGTCTTTTATTTTTAGTACTTTTGGTTTTTATTTTCAAATATGCGGCAAATTTTATAGAGTTTGCCTTTTCTAAATTTTTACACGCAAAAAAAGTTTCAAATAAAGCTTGGCTTTCGCTCGGAGTAAAACACAAATTCTTTTCCGCTTTATTTTTTGCGATATTTGTTTGTTTTTTACCCGGCATAACACCTGTTGTGTTAGGGGATAATTTCGCAAGATTAACCCTTGTTTGTACAAGAATATTTTCTGCATTAAGCATAATTGCCGTAATGGTTGCAATCAATAACTTGCTTGATGTGTTGGTGGACAGGTTTCAGCGTTCCATAAAGTTACCGCTTAAAGGTATAGTGCAAGCCTTAAAAATTGTTGCTTGGATAATAACAATAATTTTGGTGCTTTCCGCTTTGCTTAATAAAGAGCCGCTTTACTTCCTGGGCGGTTTGACTGCTTTATCTGCCATATTACTTTTGATTTTTAAAGATGCCATTTTGGGCCTTGTTTCAGGTGTGCAACTTTCCATTAACGATTTGGTTCGTGTGGGCGATTGGATTGCCCTTCCCTCCCAAGATGCCGACGGTACGGTTATTGATATTTTGCTTACAACAATCAGGGTTCAAAATTGGGATAATACCATTGTAAATATTCCGGCATATAATTTAGTTTCCAATTCTTTTACAAACTGGCGCGGTATGCAAGAATCCGGCGCACGCCGTATTAAAAGGGCAATCAATATTGATGTTAAAACCATCCGCTTTTTGACTGATGAAGATATTGATAAATTAAGCCACTTAAATTTGCTTAAAGATTATTTGGCAAAGAAAAAAGAAAAAATCAGCAAATTAAACAAGACTGCTGATGAATACAACCGCCATAAACTCAGTAATATCGGGACATTTAGGGCTTATTGCTATGAGTATTTAAAAAATAATCCTCATATTTCCAAAGATTTTACCTGCATGGTGCGCCAACTTGCACCGACTTCCGAAGGTCTACCCTTGGAAATTTATGCATTTTCTAATGATACAAATTGGGAAAATTATGAAGCCATACAAGCCGATATTTTTGACCATTTCTTATCAATAATCGGTTTATTTGATTTGAAAGTTTACCAAAGAATCAGCACAATGGAGTAATGGTGAAATATAAAATTTAAAAGGAGTTTTATTTTAATATAGGGTTAAATACCCTTTCAAAATTTGAAATGTTTTTGGAACCTTGAAAGACAAGGTGAGCTGCATTAAGGCAGCACAATACGAGTCCAAAAACAGTCGTTACAGGCACAAAATCTGCGGAGTTATAAACCGTTGATTTTGTGCCGAGTGTTTGTCTAATTTCGGATAAACCACGGCTGTTATATTTTGGGTTACTCGTATTGGCTCAAGTATAAGGGCCGTTTTTTATTTGGGTAAATTTTGGTGTAAAAATTTTCCCAAATATTATTTGCAAAGTAGTGTTGTTTAAATTTTTTTGTTTTCTTTTTTGCGGCTCAAAACCGTGCAAAATTTGATTTTTATATCTAAGCCGGCAACTCGTAAAAAGCAAAAAGTAATAGGTAACTTTTGCTTTTTACTCAAACAAACCGGCTTGTTAGAATATAAAAATCTTAAATTTTGCAGACACTAATATCGCCGCAAAAAAGAAAACAGGGAAGATAAATAGAGAAAACAATTTTGTTAGTAATAACAAAAATAAAAAAACAAAGGAGAAGGAAAATGAGAAAAATAATAGAAAAACTAAAAGATACTTTAAGTATCTTATCTTCAAGTAAAGGTTTTACTTTGCTTGAATTGC
>CAMUXX010000003.1 GCA_947164805.1 uncultured Elusimicrobia bacterium
ATCACCGTGTTTTATAACTTGCACCCCGGCATCAATAACAGCATAATCACCGAATTGAAACCAAATGAAATTATTTAGAACATGGTGTAAACCAAGAGGTATAAGTAAACGGTTTGCAACCCCAAAGAAAAATAAACCGATATTATTGCTTGCTATTACCCAATTGCCGAAGGCCGATATAGCATTAGAAATTGACGGCCAAATAAAAGCAAAAATTAAAGCATAAATTATAGCAACAAGCCCCGTAATTATCGGGACAAAACGTCTGCCTCCAAAAAATGCAAGGAAAGGTGGGAGTTTTACTGATTTGTATTTATTATAAAGTGTTCCTGCTGTTACGCCCATAATAATGCCGCCTAAAACCTGCATGTCTATTTTATCGTCAAATACTTTTATCCCCGCTGTCATGATCATATAGCCTACAAATGCTGATAATGCAGCAGCCCCATGTTCTTCTTTTGAAAACCCTACCGCAACACCAAGAGCAAAAATTATTGGAAGATTATTAAATACAGCATTTCCCGCGGCGGCCAAAAAAGGAATATTAAGCATATCCGGTTGCCCGAACCTAAGTAAAATACCGGCTATAGGTAAGACGGCAATAGGTAACATTAAAGATTTACCGAGTGTTACAAAAAATGCTGAAATTTTCTTAAAAGTTTCTTTCATTATAAATTAAACTCCTTTTTTACCAAAGACCTGACTTCTTCCACGTTTGAGCATTTAAGGGCCTTTTGGGCTATCTTTTCACATTTTTTGATGTCCAATTGGCGAATTAAAGCCTTTATATCAGCAATCATGGCTGGTACTACACTTAAAGACCTTATGCCAAGCCCTATAAGCAATACGGCACCTGCAGGTTCGCTGGCAACGGCCCCGCACACACCTACAGGAATATTTTGTGATTTTGCCCCTTCCACAATACTACTTACTAAGCGCAAGACTGAAGGATTTAAACTGTCTGAAAGAAAGTTTAGGGTAGGGTGGGCCCTGTCCAAAGCCAAAGTATATTGCGTTAAATCATTTGTACCGATAGAAAAGAAATCTACCTCTTTAGCAAATTCTTTAGCCATAATTGCAGCGGCAGGAACCTCCATCATCATACCAAGTGATACTTTATCAATGCCTAGTTTCTTTTGTTCTTCTTTTACAAACCTTTTGACTGTTTTAATTTCTTCAATAAATGTCACCATTGGTATCATTATTTTGGCCATACCGTAAGGTTTTACTTTCATTATTGCACGAAGCTGGGTTTTAAAAAGATCTATATTTGCAAAGGAAGTTCTTACACCGCGTCTGCCTAAAATCGGATTATCTTCGCGTATTTGAGGGATAAAAGGGATATGTTTGTCAGCCCCTACATCTAAAGTTCTTATAATAATAGGGTTTCCCTGTTGGGAATCAGCCATTTGCTGGTATATTTCATATTGCTCATTTTCAGTCGGCGGTTCTTTTGCGTTTGCAAATAAAAATTCTGTTCTTACTAAGCCTATTCCTTGCCCGCCTTGTTGTATGCTTTGTTTTGCCTGATCAAGTGTACCTATATTTCCTGTAATTGAAATTTCGGTACCATCAATTGTTTTTGCTGCTTCAAAAGCATGTAATAAATTCTTTTCCCGGTTAATTTTTATGGATTGCACCTTTTGCTTTACTTCTTTAATATCTTTAGGATTTACGGTAATTATGCCTGATTTTGAATCCAATATAATATCTTTACCGTCAGGAATTTCCATAACAACAGGGCCGGCGCCGATAATTGTTGGAATACCCAAATTTTTTATCATTATAGAAACATGCGATAATGTAGAACCTTCTGCCATTATTATGCCTGTTACGTGCTCATTAATATCCTTTAGATGATGGGATAAAAGTTCCCTGGTTATTAATATCGTATCTTCTTTGAAATCTGGCAGTCCGTAATCTGTGCCGGTTAAATCAGTTAGTATGCGGGATTCCAAATCAATAAAGTCGGCAATTCTTGAACGTAAAATTTCATTACCGGTATTTTTTAGGACTTCTACTGCCCTTTCTACCGCAGAAGAAAAAGCAAAAGCGGCACTATATCCTTTGGATATTGCCTGGCGTGTCTCTTGTATCAAGAAAGGATCTTCCAAGATAGTTATGTGGGCAAGCAATATTTCTTCCCGTTCTTTTTGGCCGTATATTGCATGACGTTCCTTATCTAAAGCACTTTTAACATTATTTAATGCAGTAAGGAATTTGGAAAGTTCTTCTTCCGGGGGTAAATTAGATTTTTCTTCAAGTTTAAATTGAACATCTTTAACCAGATATGATTTCCCGATACTCAAACCGTCATATATTCCCACACCTTTTATTTTTGTCTCTTCTGATAAATTGAACTCACTTATATTTTGTGCGGTTCTTGTATCAGTAACAATATCTTTTAGTTTGGTTTGAATAAAATTTTGAATTTGAGCAGATGCCTCATTTGCTTTTTCACCGCAAGATTTTATTTGTATTTTATCTCCGTAATCTATGGACAGGCGAAGTATTTCCACCACGCTTTTGGCATTACTTTGTTTGCCATTTTTCATTATAAATATATCTGTATTTGGAAAATTCTGTGCCAGTTTAGCTACTTCGCCGGCTGGCCTTGCATGTAAACCTGTTTTGTTAAGAACAAAAAATTCTTCCGTAAGAACAGTTAAATCATTTTTATTTGTATTATTTGTTTGTTCATTTTGATCGGCAAAAACTTCAAAAACTTTGGTTTGCGGATTAACTTTTGTCAGTTCTTCCTTTTTAAACTTTACATTTAAAGGGGAAACTATAATCATTACTATAGTATTGGCTTTGGCATATTGTGCCAAAAAATCTTTATCAAATTCTATTAATTTTTGGCCTTTGGTTACTTTGTCACCTTCTTGGACGAAAGTTTTAAACCTTTGCCCTTTCAATGATACGGAATCAATGCCTATATGTATCATTATTTCAAAACCGTCTTTTTCAAGAACAATTGCATGTAAACACTTATGTAAATTTTTAACTACTGCAGCAGTAGGTGCATATATAAAATTTTCTTGCGGTTTTACTGCTATGCCGTCACCCAACATTTTTTGGGCAAAGGCTTCATCGGGAATTTTAGATAAATCAAGCAACTCCCCTGTAATGGGACTGTAAAGAGTTAAAGTTTTTGGGTTCATAGCACCTCTATATACAATTTAACATTTATTATGGTCTTTGTAAAGAAGATCTTATTGTAAAGACTTCTCAGTATTATTTAAAAAGTTTTTTAATTTAAGTTCAATAATTTTATTTTCCGGTACAAATGGTTTTATTTGGCTTAAATTAAGATTTTTTATTACTAAATTAAAAACTTCTTCATGTGGCATTCCTTGCATGATGCGGTTTTGTTTATTTAAATAAAATTTTGCGCTGTCTAATATTGCGTCTTTTGGCGTGAGGCCGATAAGTTCGCTCCCCGTAACTTTAATATTAAATTTCTCGGCAATATTTTTGCAAATTTCGTATACCAAATAAAGCGGTGCTTTTTTGTAATTTTCAATATTTATTGATATTTGGCAAAACCCGTATTCTTCAATATACCAACCCAAAGTTTTTATACCTGGTAATTTAGCACGTAATTCTTTTGCAATAGTTTTAGTGAGTGTTAAATTTTTAGTATTTAAATTAATATTATAAGCAAGCAAAAAATCCCTGGCACCGATACATAAAGCACCGGATTTTTTTGCTTTTTCGGTTAAAATTTTGGGGCCGTAATCGGGTGGGCAATTAATTAATTTTTCTGCTAAATTTTCATATCCGCCTTTTCTTAAAATCCTTAATTCCTGTTTTTGCAAATTGCTTGCTGCTGCACCGTATAAATACACAGGTATACCAAAATCAGTGCCGACGGTGTAAGCAACATTTTTAGCGGTTTCTATACAATCTTCCAAAGTAGTTTTCTTTAAAGGAATAAACGGGCAAACATCTACGCATCCGATACGCGGATGCACACCGGTATGTTGTTCCATGTCAATAAGTTCAATACTTTTTTTGATTAAAGTCAAGGCGGCTTTGCCGATTATATCTTTTGGGGCAACAAAAGTTACAACTGTCCTATTTGCGCTTTGGCCCATTTCATAGCCAAGTAATTCTACGCCTTTTACGGAAGTAAGTTCGGCAAGAATTTTCTTAATTTTTACTTCATCCCTGCCTTCACTTATATTAGGAACACATTCTATAAGGTGCATATTAATCAAACCAAGGGTAAAACTTATCCCTGTTTTTTGTAAAAATTACCGCAGCGGCAGCGAGTATAGCCTCTGAGGGAAAAGCCTGAGGCTTATCCATATCTATTTGGAAATCTGTTGTTACTTTGCGGATAGAGTTTATTTGCCCTTTACTTTCATTTTTACCTTTTACCCAGTAACTTGTGCGCAAACTTCCGCCTAAATGGCCTAATAATTTACGCGCAAGTGCTTTTATGAAAGATTTTTCACGGATAAAGGCAATTTGCCCTTCTTTATCAAATAAAGTCCACTTCCTTAAGAGAAATATTTTTTTTGTTTCCAATCTGTATTCAATATTGTAGGAATCAGTTAACACCAAGTAAGAATAGCCTAAAAGCCCTTTATGCCTGCGTACTATTTTAAATAAGATTTTACCTTTATCTGTGTAAATAAATATCGGGGTTGGGAATAATATGTCAAGTATATATCCGGCCAGTATGAATATTAAACCAAACAGTACAAAAAGATAGCACAAAGATAAAGCAGTATTTAACCATAATGAGGATGACAAATTTTGCGTGTTCACGGAAGAGAGTATAAAATGAAGCAAAGTAAACAGCACAATGCCGTAAAACCCATATTCTTTTAAAAAACTGCACCAACGTTGTGATGTAACAATAAAATTCTTGCCCTGGTTATCATAGAGCCTAAAAAATAAATCTGGGGCGCCGTATAAGCGTGTCCCTATAATCGGGTAAACAGATATAGGGTTTGCAGGATATTCATGTAAAGACGAAGAAAAAACAAAATTACAGACAAAAAATCCCATGGCTACAGCAAGGTATATAAAAACAGCTAAAACAACAGTTGAAAATTTTGGTGAAACAATAAATATGGTGTTATTTTCCTGATGTACTTCATTTTCGAGTAGGGTTTGGGAGAGTGGTTTCCACTCAGGTTTTTCTACTACCGGGGCGGCAATATTTTCTTCAACTAAAGGTTCTTCTTCGGTTATCAGCGGTAAATTTTTAATTTCTTTCGGTTTTGGGGCAATAAAAGATAAATAAAGGTCCGCATCTGTGGGGGAGAGGTTTATAATTTCTATCTTATATCCATTGGAATCTGCCAAGAAGTAACCTTCGGTGTAATTGGTACTTCCGTTACTGTAACTAAAATAGATATAAGGATCTAAGGTGGAAAATTCGCTTCTTTTAATTTCTTCGCCTGAATAAGTATTTTTTACTAATTTTAATTTTTTGTTTTTTATTTGTTTTATTTTGGCATTAGCGGTACTTTCTAGGCACTGTAAATCATTGCATTTTGACAATTTAGAAATATTAATTTTACTTGTACCCTTTTTTAAATTTAGAACTTCGTTATTTGAAGTTGCGGTGCGTTGCCACTTAGGCGGAAGTGAAATACTGAAACTGCCGTCTTTAGAATTAAAAGATGCAGCAAAGCAAGATAAACTGAATAAACACAAAAAAATAGTGAAACCGATTTTCCGCATATATTCATTATATAAAATTACGCGAGTTTTTATTACCCCAAATTATTTGATTAACTTTGCCATATAGATCTTTTGGCTACTTTTTTATAGGTCCAAATTACCATTAGATATAGGTCCAAATACTCTTGCGGTTCACTATTAAAAGGTCTACAATTATAGTATGCAATAGCTATTTAAGGAGAAAAGCATGAAAACAGTAAAAAAAGTAATAAGTTTGACTATGGCAGTAGTAATTATGATTACTACTTCCCCTATCTTACAAGCAGCCGATTTGGCTAATTTAGATAGGGCACAGTTAGATGAATTGAGGGCGGAAGTTTTAAGCGTAGTAGAAAACCCTGAAAATTTTCAAACACTTAAAACAATACCAAGTGTTAAAACCTTAAAAAAACGTTATGATAAGGCACTTGAAATCTATGAAGCCAATTTGCAAAATCTTTCCGGTAAAACTAATAAACAAGATAACGCGTATTATGAATCGTACATTAATGAATTAAAGAAGAAAGCAGAACAAAGAGTATATAGGAACGAAAATGGCGAGTTTGATGGTTTTAACAGTAGGAAGGAAAAAGAACAAGCTGCTTTTTATACCGTTTTACTTGAGGAAATGGAAAAACATAATCTTGTAAATGATAGAGATTTTTGGCAAGTATTAAGGGATGCTCCGGGTCTTGGTATTGTTACATTGATAGTAAGCGCCGGAGGTATACTTTTAATTAAAAAAGGAACAAGTGCTTTGATAAGAAGGATAGGATGGACTCTCGTTGCTAGTGCTGCTGGAGCTGCAGCTTTGCATTTATTATCTAGTCTTTTTACTCAGCCGAGTAAACCTTATTTCTCCCTTGGTATATCAGCTAATGAAGCACTATTAGCTTTTTTAGACAAGCCGTTTTATCACCTCGCCAATTTTAAGACAAGTGGTGTAGATGATTTCGGTCTCTTTTATAATAAGAGTAAAAAATGTGCTGAAGTTTTATATGATGTCGTAGATATTGAATATTATACGGCAGAAAATCCAAGTGGAAGGAATATGATGGATCGTATTTATACACAAACTGTAACTTGGAATCATTTAAGTATGGAATCAAAAGTTGAATATTTGCACAATTTAGCAGAACGTTTGAGAGAGGAAGCGCAGACGATTGAAGAGTACCATCAAGATTAATTAACCAATTAAGTTTTAAAAAAGGGCTGTTTAAACAGCCCTTTTTAAATATAAAAGTTAAGCAGTTATAAATCTAAAATCTTTTTGAAAAGAAAAAGTTTTGCTTGTGTTTAATGAAATATCGTCTAAGCATATAAGTTGACAAGATTATGGATATAAAGTCCGCCACCGGTGTTGCTATAAAAACACCTTTTAACCCAAAAAATAATGGCAAAATAAGCACCGCAGGTATCAGAAGTAAAACTTGTCTTGAAAGGCTCAAAATCATGGCTTTTAGGGGTTTGTTTGTCGCTTGAAAAAAGACTGTTGTAAGTATTTGCATAGGTACAAGCGGAAGCATTATGTTAAAGTATCTTAAAGCAGAGGAGGCCATATCAATTAAAGATTGGTCCGTGGAATTAAATATAGATACAAATTGCCTTGCAAAAACTTCCGTTAAAATAAAACCTGTAACGGTGACTAAGACACTCCACCTTATTGCCATTTTTAAAGTTTGTATGGCAGTATTATATTTCCTTGCCCCGTAATTGTAACCGACTAACGGTTGCGCGCCTTGGCTAATGCCGATTACCGGCATAATTATAATTGTATTTATTGCTATAACTATACCCATAGCAGAAACAGCCAAATTACCACCGTATTTTACAAGAGAGTGGTTTAAAATAATATTTAGTAAACTTGTTGCAATCTGGAAAATAAATTGCGAAAAACCTATTTTTATACCGTCTGTAAATAACAAAAAATCGGTATTTAAATATTTCATTTGCAAGCGGTATTTTATTTTTTTACTGAGCAAGAAAACCAATACCCATATTGACGAACATACTTGCCCGCATACAACCGCCCAGGCAGCACCTGCCATGCCCATGTCACAAGTAAATATAAATAATGGTGCCAAAATTAAGTTTATTATTGCGCCGATAACTTGTGTAGCCATTGCGGTTTTGGGGTGTCCGCTTGAGCGTATAAAGTGGTTTAAACCCATTGTTACCATTGCCATGGCATTTGCAATCAGCAAGGGTTTTGTGTAGGAAATAGCATAAGGTAAAATCTCAGGTGTTGCACCGAAAGCAATTAGAATATTATCTAAAAAGAGATAAGAAAAAATCAATGCCAATACAGCAACTAATGAGAGATAAACCACAGCATTTCCTAAAGTATAGCGTGCCTTTTCTTCATCTTTCCTTCCTAAATAAATTGAAAATAAAGCATTTGAACCTATACCTATAAGAACACTCAAAGCCATAAATAAAATAGCGAGGGGGAAAACTATTGCAATACCTGCTATACCTAAAGCCCCTATTGATCGTCCGATATATATGCGGGATATTATGTTATGTAAGGCCATAACAAACATCCCAGCCACTGCAGGGGCTGAAAACTTTGTCAATAATTTAGATATTGTTCTATCTTTAAATGGGTTTTTTTCTTTTTTTAAAGTCATAAAAATAATTTATATTTCAAAAAACCCGCGTTTGAAGCGCGCGGGTTTTTAAATAAGTCATTATAAATCTAAAAATATGTAAGATTGAAAAGGCTGTCTACTTCCTTTTTTGCATAGGCCTTTTCTAAGGTTTTTTCCAGTGCAATTAACGGGATGCGGCCCACGGATAATACTTTGGTATGGAAGTCAACTAAAGTAAATTCATTTTTATATTTCTTTTGATATTTATTTCTTAAACGCTCAAATTCTTCTGCACCTACGATATAAGAAACAGCTTCAAAAGGCCTTAATGCCAAGTAATTTAAATAACTTTCGGCTTCTTTTTCTTCTATTCCTGCATTTTTGATATATTCTAATGCAGTATCAAAATCCAAAACTTTGGTTTGCAACTGATAATCTACAACTGCATAAACTGCTTTTTTATAATTAAACCACAAATAGTTTAACTTATCTTCTTGCTTGCTGAAGAAATTATTTTTATAGGCGGTATCTATGGCATACTTTATCCAGCCGTTTATATAGAAAATATCATCGGATAATTTGCAAAGTAGAGAAAGATTTGCATGTTCTACAGAGTAAATTAAAGTTTGCCCCGGGGTAATATATTCTGCAGTGTTGAATTTTATTTTCCCGTAATTATAATCTGCGGTATATTCCGCTTTATTCAAGTTTAGCTTTTTGGGGAGAATTATTAAAATATCACCGCTTACTTTATCTGACAAAGGTACCGGTGGGAAAACTTTTACTTTAAAAGGCATTGCTCTAAGTATGGGTGGTGCTGCGGTTATTACCAAGGGTAGAGAAAGTGTCGGGAAAAGTTTATTTGTTACAAAAAATTCATCCGCGTCTTTTACTTCTTGTGAATATGTTTTTAAAATTTTGTCATATTCCGGAGTATCTTTATATTCTTTATACACCAAATAATAATCTTTCGGATAGATATTAATTTTGCCGTCATTTGTTCTTTCTTCTTTTTCTTCATCCGTTAAAGAAGATATTACCTTAGGTGCAATCCATTTTGTTAAATCTTTTTGTGCTTGTTCAAGATTTCTAAATAAGGTGCTTTCTAATTTAGCGTATTTTGAAGGTACCATATAAACTTCTTGGTACAAATATTCGTAATTATTGCTGCCGATCCTAAAATCTTGATTATCTTTGCCTTCCAATTGTTTTTGCAAAAAAGCCTTATACTTATTTAAAGCGGTTGTGACCGTTTTTACAAGTTGGTTAGCCTGTTTTTTTGTAGTTTTATCATTAGAAATTCTTTGAACAAGCGTTGTTATGCTTTGCATATTTGCAACTTCAAGATTTATTTTCTCTATTGCTGTTTTAAGGCTTAAATTAGACGGATTTTTTAAATTTTCCTCTGCATCTTCCAATATTGACGGGATAGCATCAAGACGTTTAAAAGCATAATCCAAACGCTTATGGTCAGGCAAAAAATCTTTTAACAGTATCTCATAGACAACGTCTATTGATTCTAAATACCACATAGGATCAGTTTCATATTGTTTTCTAATCTCGGTATTATAGTATTTTAAGCCGACAAGTTCCCTTAGAGTATAATAATCTGCCTGTACATATGTAGATAAGGATGACGGTTTAATATTATCAAGGCTTGCCCTGAGGGAATTTAAAGCTTTTATTTTTGTTACTTCATTTTGCATATCGCGTTTAGGGATGTCATTATAGTGAACATCAAGGCCTAAACGTGTAGATTCTTCGTCAAATAAAGCATTTACTATGGAAGTATATTTATTTGCTAAAGAAAATATTTGATCATCATTTATCAAAAGATTTTCTTCTCTTGCAGTTAATGCAAAGGATATGTTTGTAATGAATAAAAAAGTCCCCAATAACAAGAAAGTATTTAATGTTTTTTTCATGATATTAAACCTCTTTTAAATTTAATCTGTCTACACATTTTAACATATTTTTTGCAGTATAGCCAATAAAAATGTAAAATATATTATACCTCTCTTTTTTAGCAAGAGGAAAAAGGGAAGGGATATTTCTCTTGGAGGATTTTTTTTTATGTTGTTTTGGTTGTTTCGTTGTTCTGCATTATTAGGTTTGCCTTTGTTGGCTTATGTTTTTTCAGGAAATATGTATTCCGTTATGCTTACTTTTATTTTGGCTTTGGTCTTGGTAGCGACGGAATATTTCGTAAGAACCCTAAAATTTATGTCAATACTTATAGGCATTTTCGGGGCACTTGTCGGTTATGGAGTTTTCTTCTCAACACAATATTTAGTTAAACAAATGGCCTTGCCTGAAATTTCTTCTTTTTGGAGTTCCAATTCATCCACAATTTCCGCTGTGTTAACTATGCTTTGTGCTTGTATTGCTTTGGTAAGAGCACCTGAAATTATGGGTATAAAACGCAAAGGCCGCCATATAAAAGTTGTAGATGTTTCTGCCTTAATTGACGGCCGTGTTTATGATTTATGCGAAAGCGGTTTTTTAACCGGAGAATTGTTGATTTCAAAATTAGTTGAAAAGGAATTATCTGCCCTGGCAAATTCTAAAGATGTATTTGAAAAGGCACGCGGCCGCCGCGGCCAGGAAATTTTGAGGAAATTAAAAGAAATAAGAGGTTTAAGGGTTTCCATAACTTCAAAAGAAGGCAAAGGAAAGAATTTACAGCAAAAAATCGTATCTTTAGCACAATACTATAAAGCAGCAATAATTACCGTGGACTTTAATATAAACAAAGAAGCTGCCATCGCCAATTTACCGGTTTTAAATATTGCTGATTTAACACGTTCTTTAAAACCTGTATTTTTGCCCGGTACAAAGATTACTTTATTTGTAATGAAGGAAGGTAAAGAAAAGGATCAGGGCATTGCTTATTTAGACGACGGTTCTATGGTTGTAATTGAAGGCGGGCGTAAATTTATAGGTAAAAGAACCGAGGCGGAAATTTATTCCATATTGCAAACTTCCGCAGGGAAAATGTTTTTCACCCGTGTTTGCAGCAGTGACGAACAATGAAAAAAGATACAGCCGTAATAATTGCTGCCGGTGGTAAAGGTACACGTATGGGGCAGCCAAAGCAATTACTTAAAATCGGCGGGCAAGAAATATTAATCAGAACTGTATCGGCTTTTAAAAAAGTTAAAAGAATTAAAGAAATAATAGTAGTAACTACTCCGGAAACTTTTAAAGTAGTCAGTAGGAAAATAAAAGGTTTAAAATTTGCCCCTGCCGGGAAAGAAAGAATAGAGTCAGTAAAAAATGGTTTAAAAGAAGTATCCTCGGGCACAGATTTAATTGCCGTGCAAGATGGTGCAAGGCCTTTGGTTAACCCGAGTGATATAGAAATTTGTTTGAAAGCAGCCAAAAAAGATAAAGCGGCAGTTTTAGGTGTATTCGTTAAAGATACAATTAAAAGGGTAAAAAACGGCAAAATAGTAGAAACTTTAAAACGCGAAGAATTGTTTGCAGCCCAAACCCCCCAATGTTATAGGGCCGAGGTGTTAAAAAGAGCCTTAAAAAAGTACGGTAATGAAATTTTTGCTACTGATGAATCACAATTGGTAGAAAAATTGGGTATTGATATTACGGCTGTGATAGGGGATTATAAGAATATCAAAATTACTACCCCGGAAGATTTAATAATTGCAGGTGCATTATGCAAAAAGAAGAAGTAAAATTTGGTTTCGGGTATGATACACACCGTTATAAAAAAGGTTTAAAACTCTTTTTGGGCGGCGCGCTTATACCTCATACGCATGGCATGCTCGGTCATAGTGATGGGGATTTGGTTTTACATGCTATTTGTGATGGTGCTTTGGGGGCAATTTGTGCCGGGGAAATAGGTGAATATTTCCCGCCTACGGATAAAACTATTAAAGGAATTTCAAGTGTTGTCATAACAAAAAAAGTTTTAGCGATTTTGAAAAAGAAAGGTGCAAAAATTACACATATAGATGTGACCATTGTAGCAGAAACACCAAAAATGCGGCCGCATTATTTGACCATAAGGAAATCTTTAAATTCAATTTTTAAAATTGGGCTTGATAATATAAGTTTTAAAGCAAAAAGCCATGAAGGTTTGGGCGATATCGGAGCAGGCAAGGCACTTTCTTGTTTTGCGGCCGTTACCGTAAAAATTCAAAAAAAAGGAAGAAAATAAAAATGAAACGTTTAATTTTATTTGTTTTGCCGTTAGTATTGTTTGCGGGTTGTACAGAATACGGCCCCAAAAATTACAGGGGTTATACCGGTATAGATTATACTGCCTATGAATTGCCGCATACATATACGGATATAGGTTTGGGTTCTATGGGTACAAAAGAAGAGGAAGAGAAAGAGGAAGATATAACTCTTGAACCAGTCGATATTCCTGAAGTAGAAGAGATTACGGAAGAAGAAATTATTGAAAGCAGCAATCAGGCTTATGGGGAGGCTGTTGTTGTTATGTCTAGCAAAAAAATTCCTTTGGGCAGCAAAGCAACAGGGGCGGATCTTATTACTTTTCAAACTGCGCTTGATAATTCTTACAATGCAATCTTAAAAAGTTACAGAACACAAGGGTTTACCTATACTCTTTCACCTGCAGGAACTGTTAACCCTCTTTCTATAATAAATGTTCAATGTTTGCTTAGCGAAAATTTTGCTAATACTTCAGGTAAAAAAGTATGTGATGCCTTTTTTGCCAGGATACCCGTGGAATATGAAAACGAAAAGTTAAAAAAAGCAGAGTAATATGTTGAAAGTATATAATACACTAAACCACCGGAAAGAAGAATTTTTACCTTTAAACCCAAAGGGTGCAACATGTTATTGCTGTGGGCCTACGGTATATAATTATGCACATATCGGTAATTTGAGAACTTATATTTTTGAAGACTTACTTATGCGTACACTCCGTTATAGTTTACCTGTTAAGCATATGATGAACATAACGGATGTCGGACATTTAACTTCAGATGCCGATGCAGGGGAAGACAAGATGGCTTTGGCTTCAGCCCGGGAAGGTAAAAGTGCGTGGGAAATTGCCAAATTCTACGAAAAGAAATTTTTTGAAGATTTTGATTCCTTAAATTGCCGCCGCCCTGATATAATTGCCCGTGCGACAGAGCATATTCCTGCCATGGTAAATCTTGTTAAAACTTTGGAAGAAAAGGGCTATACTTATAAAACTTCAGACGGTATTTATTATGACACTTCAAAATTTGCAGATTACGGTATTTTGATAAACAAAGCCCATTTGAAAGGTTTAAAAACCGGTGCGCGTGTTGATTTCGGGGAAAAGAAAAATGCTACCGATTTCGCTTTATGGAAATTTTCTCCAACTGACAAAAAACGTCAAATGGAATGGCAAAGTCCTTGGGGTGTCGGTTTCCCCGGTTGGCATATAGAATGTTCTGCCATGGCTATGCAATATTTAGGTGAAACTTTGGATATTCATTGCGGTGGGATAGACCACGTTGCCATACATCATACCAATGAAATTGCGCAAGCACAAGCGGCAACAGGCAAGCAATATGTACGTTACTGGATACACGGAGAGTTTTTGGTAATGAGCTCCGGTAAAATGTCAAAATCAAATGGAACTTTTGTTACTCTAGATACTTTAAAAGAAAAGGGTTACAGTCCGCTTGATTATAGGTATTTATGTCTTGGCGCGCATTACAGAACGCAACTTGAATTTTCTTATGACAGTTTAGATTTCGCTAAAAAAAGCCGGCAGAGTCTAAAGGCTAAAATTTCAAATATTAAAGAACTTGCTAAAGGGAATATCCAAAATACGGAAATGTTAAAACAAGCGAAAAATGATTTCGTTTCTGCTATGGAAGACGATTTAAATACTTCCAAAGCACTTGCTGTTCTTTGGGATTTTGTAAAAGGTGAAGTAAGCGCAGATGAAAAATTGCAATTTGTACAGTTTGCTGATACATTTTTGGGCCTGAATTTACTTGAAGAAGAAAAGAAGGAAATTTCTGCCGAGGCCAAAAAACTTTTGGAAGAGCGTGCCGAAGCACGAAAGCAAAAAGATTTTAAAAAATCTGATGAACTTAGGGCTAAATTGCTTGCTATGGGAATTGTTGTAAAAGATACGCCCAAAGGCCAGGAATATTAAATAGTTTACAGGAGGAGAAGTAATGAAAAATAAAAAAGGTTTTACCTTAATGGAAATGATGGTCGTTGTACTAATTATTGCAGGGCTTTCTGCTATTGCTTACCCTACATATACAAGAGTAATAACAAAAGCAAGAGTTTCCGAAGCTCTTTCTTTGGCGGAGATTGTGCGTGAAGCACAGCAAAGATATTTGGTAGTAAATGGAACAGGGGCTTATTTCCCCGAATTTACTGATGATCATATTTCCGGCAGAACACGTTTAATAAAATCCGGTGGTGTTTCAGTTAGTAACGGGAAATTAACAAAGGGCGACTATACTGTCTCTATATCTGGGGATGATAATGAGTGTATAGAAGTTTCCTATAGAAATAGTACATTTAAAATAACTACCCATGTTGAAGACAGTAAAATTTGGTGTGAAGAAGTTGAAGGTGTTACAGGTATTTGTAATACAATACCTTCTTTGGAAACAGGTACACCTGACTGCGGTGATTAAATATTAGGATAGGGATTACTTATAAAATGAAAAAAAATATATTTATTATTCTAACTGTTTGTTTAGCCATTACTAAAATAAACGGATTTGATTTATACGGTGTTTATGATAGTCATGCTCCGCAAAGTTGCATTGAAGCCGATTTGCAAAAAGAAATTACTTTACCGGACTTAATGCAAATCGCCATTTGTAATAATCCGGCTTTAAGTGCGGAATATATGCTCTTAAAATCAAAAGAGGCTGCTTTAGGGGCCTCAAAAGGGCAATATTTACCAAGCCTTACGCTTACCGGGCAAGGACTTTTACAGGAAAGTAAAGAAGAACATATTAACGGTACTACAAGAAAAGAGCCTTATTCCGCAACCGCAAGCGCGCAATGGTTAATTTATGATTTTGGTGGGCGTTCTTCACAAGTTGGGCAAAATAAGGCATTACTTTCCGCTACTAATCATTCTTACAATGCCGCTTTACAGGAATTAATTTTAAAAGTAAACAATGCTTATTTAACTGCTTTAAGCGCAAAAGCTTCTTTAGACAGTTATAAAGAAAGTAATAAAACTTACCAAAGGGCATATCAGGAATCTAAAAAACGTTATGACCTCGGTATGGTAAATTTAGTTGATAAATTGCAGGCTAAAACAAGTTATGAACAAAGCCAATTACAAGTAGTTAAAGCGGAAAATACTTTGCGCCAAGCACAAGGTAATTTGGCTACTTTATTAAATTTGAATCCTGCTACCGAGATAAAACTTTCTACCATAGAAGATGATGGAGAACTTACTAAATTACAAGCCGGGGACGAAATTGAAAAATTGATGCAGGAGGCCTTAAATGAGCGTCCGGAATTAAAAGCAGGGGAAAGTTCTGTTTTGGCGACTAAAGAGTCCATAAGTTATGCAAGAACAGGTGCTTTACCTTCTTTGACTGCAATTGCAAACGGTACTTACGGTGATAATTGGAAACATTCAAACCCATATAATCTTAACGGAGAAGTTGGTTTAAAACTCAGTTGGCCATTGTTTTCCGGGATGTCCACAATGTATCAAATTGACCAGGCAAAATTCTTATATGAACAAAGCCAAAAAAACCTTGATAATCAAAGAAATGCCGTATTAAATGAGGTGTGGAGTTATTATCAAAATTATCAAACCGGTGTTAAGGCTTATGAAATCAGTAAACAAATTTTGGCTACCGCTGAAGAAAATTCAAAAGTGGCTTTCCGTTACTATGAAGTCGGTAAAGTTGATATTTTGAATTTGCTTACGGCAAATGCCCGACTAGCGGAAGCAAAACAAGGTGTAGTAAATGCTTTTTATGGACTGCTCATAAATAAAGCACAATTATACAGAGCAGTGGGGAGATTAGAAAAATGAATGAACATGAAATAATAAAAAATACTAAAGAAAATAAATTTAATTTAACTCAGGGGGGGATATTTGTACTTATCTTTATAGCAGGCATTGTTATAGGTTATTTAGTGACGTCATATATGGCTAAAAAAGGATTTGAAAAAATGATGGCTGCTATGAACAAAGAAACTTATATCACCGTTCAATCCCCAAAAATTGAAAATGTTACCAGCAATAAAAAGTATATCGCTAAAGTTGAAGCGATTAATGCCGTTGACATTAAACCTCAAGTTTCAGGTTATATTGAAGAAATTTTATTTGAAGACGGTTCTGAGGTTCAAGAAGGCCAAAGCCTTTATAATATTGAAAAGCGACGTTATGCCGCAAATGTTGCAAGTGCAAAAGCAAATTTAATGCAAATTGAAAATGATTATAAAAGGCAACAGGCTTTGTATAAAGACAAAATGCTCCCTAAAGCAGAACTAGAAGTAGCGGAAGCAAATGTAGCAAAAGCCAAAGCTGCTTTGGAATTGGCGGAAGTTGACCTTGATCACGCCGATATAGAAGCACCTATTTCCGGCCGCATAGGTAAAACTTTAATCAGTAAAGGTAACTTTGTTGCAAGCGGTGGCGCTAATCTTGCACGTATCGTGCAAATGCAACCTGTGCGTATCAATATTTCTGTCACAGATAAAGAGAGATTGCATACCGTTAAAGAAATGGCTAAAGGAACGGAATCTACCATGCACCTTCAGGCACAACTTGCTGACGGCACCATTATTGATATTGAACCGAACAAAGTTTATTCTGATAACGAAGTCAGCGCACAAACCGCAACAATACCGCTTTATATTGAATATCAAAATCCGGAAAGTCTTTTAATACCCGGTAACTTTATAAATATTTTGGTTTCTGAAACTTCTGCTAAAGAAGAAATTACAGTTCCGCAAGTAGCGGTTGCACAAGATGGTAATGGTAAATATGTTATGGTAATTAAAAACGACGTTGCCGAACAAAAATATATTGAAGTAGGCGATACTTTTAAAGATCGTTTTGTAGTGAAAAACGGTTTAACAACAGATGATAAAATTGCCATTACCGGCGTTCAAAAACTTAGTAACGGCCAAAAAGTTAAAGCAACGGAGGCTTTGGAATAATGTTTTCAAAATTCTTTATTGACAGGCCCCGTTTTGCAGCGGTTATTGCGATAGTAATGTCGCTTGCAGGTATAATTTGTGCGTGGAATCTGCCCGTCGCTTTATACCCGGAAATTACGCCGCCGGAAATACACGTTGATGTTATGTACCCCGGCGCAAGTGCGGATGTTGTTTCAAAGGTTGTCGGTATACCTATAGAAAATGCCGTAAACGGTGTAGAAGACATGATTTATATGTCATCCACTTCTTCTGATGGCAGATATTCCCTCGCTGTAACTTTTGAAAGCGGTACGGACCCGGATATTGCCCAAGTAAAACTTCAAAACCGTTTGCAACAAGCCATGGGGCAACTTCCAAGTGAAGTAACCAGGCAAGGTTTTACCGTTCGTGCTAGATCTTCAAGTATTTTGGGTGTTTTAAGTTTTATTTCAGAAGACGATTCAATAGAATCCAGTGACTTAAATGATTATGTTGAAGATAATGTTAAAAAGAATTTAACTAAAATAAACGGTGTTGGTGATGCAACCGTATTCGGTGCTAAAAAGAGTATGCGTATTTGGCTTGATGCAGATAAACTGTCACTTCTTGGTGTGCCTATATCAAGCGTTAAAAATGCGATAGCATCACAGAACTATATGCCTACTTTGGGTAAAATCGGTGCACGCCCTAATGACGACAGTGAACTTATTGTTTACCCATTAAAAACGCAAGGGCGTTTAAATACCGTAGAAGATTTTAAGAATATTATTATCCGTACCGATGAAGAAGGCGGTCTTTTAAAACTCGGTGATGTTGCTAAAATTGAAATAGGTATGGAAAGTTATTCTTTTTCCGGCAGTATTAACGGCCAGGCTTCTTCAAATATGATGCTTCAACTAACTTCCGGTGCAAATGCTTTATCAACTATGGCTGACGTTAGAGAAGAAATGGAAAGGTTATCGCAATTTTTCCCTGAAGGTTTAAAGTATCAGGTAACTATGGATACTACTGATTTTATTAATGAATCTGTTCACGAAGTTATTTGGACTTTGCTTGCCACTTTTGTTTTAGTCGTTTTTGTTTGTTACTTGTTCTTGCAAGATTGGCATGCTACTTTAGTTCCGTCAATAGCAATACCTGTTTCTTTGCTTGCAACTTTTATCGTAATTAAAGGGCTTGGTTATTCAATTAATATGTTTACCTTGCTGGGACTAGTGCTCGCCATCGGTGTTGTCGTTGATGATGCTATTTGCGTTGTAGAACGTGTAATTTTGCTTATGAGCCGCGAAAAAATGAACCGCTATGATGCAACCGTTCGTGCTATGAAGGAAATTTCCGGCCCGATTATTGCAACTACTTTAGTGTTGCTCGCTATTTTTGTGCCTATTGCATTTTTAGGCGGTATTACAGGTAAAATTTACCAACAATTTGCTGTTACCATTGCAACGGCGGTAAGTTTCTCGTCCATCAATGCTTTAACTTTATCACCTGCAATTTGTGCAACAATGTTAACAGACATTAAACCTACGCAAATAAAAGTTCTTATTTGGTTTAATGAACTTGTAAATTTTGCCCGTAATAAATATGCCGCTTTTGCCCGTTTGGTGGGCCGCCACGTGTTTTTGATTTTTGTGATATTTATTGTTTTGGTGGCACTTGCATTTACTACTTTTAAATTTAATAAAACTTCTTTTGTTCCTCCGGAGGACCAGGGTTTTGTCATGGCAAGTGTTCAACTTGCTGAAGGCGCAAGTTTCGGTAGAACTGAAGAAACTGTTAAAAAATTTGCTGAAATCACTAAAACCGAGCCCGGCATAAAAGATGTTATTACTATTATGGGTTTTAGTATGATTAGTGGTTCAGGGGAAAACGTCGCCATGGCTATGATGCCATTAAAACCGTGGAGCGAACGTATAAACCCACTATATAAAACAATTATTAACCGACTTTTATGGATCATAACTTTTGGTCATCATAAACTTTTGGAGGATAATTCTTCTACCGCTATTGCAAATCGTTTAAGGGCAAAAACTATGGGTATATCCGAAGCGGAGTTTATGGTCATGGAAATGCCTGCTATACCGGCTTTGGGTGTATCTGACGGTGTACAAATAAAAGTACAGTCAATTGACAGCAGTGATTATAGCCAACTTGATAATGCTGCCAAAAACTTTATTGGTAATGCAATGGGTTTACCGGAAGTTAGTTACGGGTATTCCGATTTTACTTCCAAAACACCAAATATTTACCTTGATATTGACCGTACAAAAGCGGAAGCAATGAATGTTCCGCTTTCAAATATCTTTACTACTATTGAGAACTATTTGGGTTCCGGTTATGTAAACGATATTAATCTAGGTACGCAAGTAAATAAAGTTATTGTACAGTCTGACTGGAAATACCGAAAAAACTTGCAAAGCATAAATAATATTTATGTTCCAAGCAATAAAGGTGCTATGGTACCTTTGGGCGCTTTGGTTGATTTAAGAACAGTTCTTTCACCGCGCCAAATTGTGCGTTACAATCAATATCCTACTGCAGGTATTACTATTAACCCTAAACCCGGTGCCAGTACCGGCGAAATTATTAAGAAAATTGAAAATAATATTCATGATTTCTTACCTAAAGGTTATGCTTATGAATGGAGCGGTATCAGTTATCAGGAAAAGCAAAACGAAGGTCAAATGGGTGTGTTA
>CAMUXX010000004.1 GCA_947164805.1 uncultured Elusimicrobia bacterium
ATATTTTTCCAAAAATGTATAAACCGGCATTGGTGCATCACCCCACCAAATCGGGAAACCTAGATAAATGGTATCATACTCTTCCATATCTTCCACATAACCTTTTATTTTCGGTCGGGCATTATTTTTAAATTCTTCTTGGGCAACTTTACTACATGCTTCATAAGCATCCGGATAAGGTTTAACAGGCTCAATTTCAAATAATGTACCATTAGTTTGGCGGGCAATTTCCTGTGCTACTTTATGTGTGTTTCCTACTTTTATATTACCAACGGCATAATTATCCCCCGTTTTAGAAAAGAAAGCTACCAAAACTTTTTTAGCTTTCGGTTTCGGTTCTTCCATCTCGGGTTTTGAATCTTGTGTTTTAGTACAACCTATAAAAAGACAAAACGATAAAAGTAAAGATAAAATAGTTTTCATAAAAACTCCTCTACTTATTATAACTTTTTATTTGAGCCATCACAAAAGCCCCGGCTTTCACCGGGGCTTTTTAGTTAAATACTTATTTCTTTTTTGCAACTTTCTTTGTTGTTTTTTTTGTAGCTTTCTTAACAGTTTTCTTGACTGCTTTTTTTGCTACTTTTTTTACAGCTTTTTTGCAGCATTTTTTTGCACAGCATTTTTTTGCAACTTTCTTTACGGTTTTCTTTGCAACTTTTTTAACCGTTTTTTTTGCAGCTTTTTTCTTTACGGGCATTTTAATTCTCCTGCGTATAAGATTTGTACTTCACAAATAATAATATAAAAAAATTTTAAAAAATGCAAATTTTTTTATAAAATTATGCAAGTAATTTTTAATTTTTTACTTCTAACCGTCGGAAAAATAAAAAAATTATTTTAAAAATATTTTTTAAAATTATTTTGAAATTCTAAATTATTTTATAGTAACTAACGATCTTCCGTTGTTTTCTTGTTTATTATAAGGGTCCTTAACTTCCTTGCCATCAACAATAAACATATAGCGGTAAGTGCCCGGGGAAATTGTTAAAGTAATTTCCCAAACGCCGTTTATTTTTTTAAGATCACGCGGTTTTGTGGAAGTAAATCCGCTGACGATTGCAACACTTTTTGCAGCATCAAAATATTTAAAAGTAACTTGGCGCCATTTACCGGAACCGGAAATTTTAATACTTTCTTTTTTTACATCATTTTTAACATTAGTTTTCGTTTCTGTTTGTGTTTTAACTTCTTTAGGTTCTTTTTTAGGTAAGGCCTTTTCTTCTTCTTTAATTTGCGCTGTAACTTCGGCGGTTAATTCTTTATTTATTTCTTTTTCAAATTTTTGTAGAGATTCTTTTTTTGTTTCTTTTATTTCTTCTTTCTTTGGTTCTTGTTGTTTAGGTTTTGATAAATCAACCTCTTCCAAAACAACTTCTTCGGTTTTCGGATTGCGGTTAATTTGAACAGTTTTTTTATCGCTGTTCATAAAAGAATTATAAATAAGATAACTGAAAACACAAAGCGCAATAAGATCAACAAAAATTAAAACAAGCCATATTTCTTTTGAAGATTTTTTGGTTTCAAAATTATTTTCTGCCATAAGAACCTCTTTTAAGAAAGCGGGCGAAGGGAATCGAACCCTCGTCTAAAGCTTGGGAAGCTTCCGTTCTACCATTGAACCACGCCCGCATATTTATATTTTACAAAAAAACAGATAGTTAAAGCAAAAGCCCACGAAATATAATTTCGTGGGCTTTGAAAATAACTTAATATTTTATTTTCTGTTTTGTTCCACTAATTTTTTGTTAGCGGTAATATCAAGTTCTACACGGCGGTTTTTGGCGCGGCCTGCGGCTGTATTATTATCAGCAACAGGGTTATTCATACCAAAACCTTTGTAAGATAATGAACTTGTTTTTAAACCGTTCTCTAAGATGAAATCATAAACTGCTTTTGCTCTTTGTTCGGAAAGAGTTTGATTGTAAGCAGCTGTACCGGTAGAATCGGTATGGCCTTGTACTACGATAATATTTTCAGGATATTTTTTGAGTACGCGGTTTAAATTGATTAAATTTTGTTTTGCGGCATCAGATAAAACTGCACTGCCTGTTTCAAACAAAATATCATTTTTCAAAGTAACTGTGATGCCGTTTTCATCTTTTTTGACATCTGCGATGGCGGCAAGTTCTTTGGCTTGCTTGTCGTAATAGTTACCAACCACGCCACCTGTTACTAAACCGGCACCTGCACCGATTAAAGCACCTTTTTTAGCACTACCGCCGGTTGCTTTAGCAGTTAAAGCACCGACACCGGCACCTATTGCAGTTCCGGCTGCTGCACCGATTGCGGTTCTTTTGCCCGGGGTTGTGCAGGCAGAGATTAAAGCAATGGCACAAATAAACAAAATACTTTTTTTCATTGTCCTCTCCTTTATTTAAGGTACTTTTATTTTATCATTTTACAAAACAGAGTGCAAAAATGAGTAACGCAAGAGTTATGCGGTATATTACAAAAACATTAAAGTTGTGGTTTGTAAGGAAGCGCATCAAAAATTTAATAGTCAGCCAACCGACAATCAAGGCCGTCATAAAACCTAAAACTACGGGGCCGGTAATATCATTTAAAGTTAAATCTTTAAGTTTTAAAACCGCCGCACCTGCAATTACAGGAATAGAAAGCAAAAATGAAATGCGCGCACTTGCTACCCTGGTTAAACCCAAAAACAAAGCCGCGCTGATTGTAATACCCGAGCGTGAAACACCAGGAATTATCGCCAAGGCTTGCGCACAACCGATTAACGACATTACAAGCCAAGTCGGGTTTTGGTCTTTTTGATGTGTTTTATTATAATGGTCCGCATACCAAAGGACCAAAGCAAAAATTGATAAAGTTGATGCAATTAAAAGAGGGTTTCTGAAAGTATTTTCCGCCACATCTTCCAAAAAATAACCGGCAAGTGCCGCCGGAATTGTAGCAAGGCCGATAAACCAAAACAGACGCCCGTCCACACTTTTCGGGGCAGTTAAACCTTGCTTAACCAGCACGATTAAATCTTTATAGAAATAAGAAACAACCGCAATCAAAGTTGCCAAATGCAAAAGAACATCAAAGGTCAATCCTTGGTAAACTTGCCCGGAAAAGAAAGGCCACAAGGCAAGGTGCGCAGAACTTGAAATCGGCAAAAATTCACCAAGCGCTTGTATTAAGCCAAGTAAAAATGCAGTTATATATGTCATAGTACTTAATATATTATATAATTTATCAATGCATTTATTTACCGGTTCGCCTTTAGCCCTAAAAAAGAAATTTTTGCAAACCCTTGAGCAATTAAAACAAAACCCGCTTGAGAGGGTACTTGTCGTTATTCCGTCAAAACATTTAGAGGCGCGTTTAAAGGCAGAACTTTGCGAAAAATTATCTTGTTTAGCCGGTGTAAATTTTATGCCTTTGGGCGCTTTGGCCGGGGAGATTAACCGCACCGCCCAAACCCCGCCGCCACCGCTTGCGGAAGATACGCCTTTAATTGATTTTAAAATAAAAAATCTTTTAAAAGAAAGCGGTTTTAATGCTAACAGGGGTTTGGCAATTTGTTTTAAAAATTCCTTCCGCGATTTAATTAATGCCGAAGTCACCCCTGAGGCCCTTGCTTTAATTAAGGAAGACGAAGATTTAATTTTAGAAGAACAAAAAAATTATCTAAACACACTTATTCCGCTTTATTCAAAATTTTTGGAGATTCAAAAAGAACCCGGCAAAAGTACTTACAGAGATTATCTTATTTTTGCACGGGGAAATGCTGTAAATAACCCTTTCTTAAATTCTTTTAAAAGCATAATTTTTTACGGGTTTTATGATTTAACTTCCCTGCATTTTGAACTGATAAAAGCCATAATTAATAGTTACGCGGACATTACACAAGTTTATTTGCCTTATGAAAAGCAATCTGCTTATACTTTTGTTGAGCCTGTTTTTAATACATTATTTTTACCGCTTTGCAAACAACATACCAAATTGGAAAGTGAAAATAATCTAATAAAAACTGCGGCGGAAAATATTTTTACGCCGGACCAAAAACGCACTTATGATGCAAATATAGAAATAATAAAAGTTTCCGGGGAAGGCGAAGTTCAGGCAGCGGCAAAAGAAATATTAAAATTGCGTAAATCCGGTTTGGCTTATAAAGATATTGCGCTTACTTTCCGCGGTGAAGGCGGTTTTAATACAAAAATTTTGGAAATATTTAAACAAAATGAAATACCGCTGAATTACAATTTTTCTTTCCCGCTTTTTCAAAAACCTTTTGCTGCTTTCGTATATAATTTATTTAATTTGGAAAGCACAAATTTTGCACGGGAAGAAGTTTTGGCCGTCATAAATTCCCCGTTTTTTGCTCTTAAACAAAATGAGTGGGCAGATATGGTGCAACAAAGTGGTGTGGAGTGTTCCATTACTCAATTTGAGGAAATGCTTGATGGTAACTCCGCGCAAAAACAAATATTTATTGATACTTTAAAAGAAATAAAGGCATATCTTACCGCTTTAAAACAACCCGGATCTTTTGAAAATCTTGCTAAAAAAGCAAAAGATTTTCTTTTAAAATATACTTCTCAAACTGCCCAAACAGAACAAGCGGAAATACTTGTAAAAATTACAGATATTTTAGATATAATTTCCACTTATTCCAAAACGGGTATTGATGCAAAAAACGGGGAGTTTTTGGAGGAATTTTTCTCTTTATTAAAAGAGGCAACATTTAATAAAGTGAGTTCTGCACCCAATGCGGTTGAAGCCGCAGATATCATGACTTTGCGCTTGCAAGATTTTAAAGCAGTCATTATTTTGGGCTTAAATGAGGGTGTTTTGCCTTTAGTTCCCAAGCAAGACCCTGCATTAAAAGAAGTTTACCGCCAAAGTTTACGCAAACCTTTGCGGCGTGCTTTGCAAAATATCGGCTACCTTATACACACTACGCAAAACAGATATTTTGAGGAAAACTTTTTGTTTTACCTCGCACTTTCCGCCGCCCAACAAGAGGCTGTTTTAACTTATAAAACGAGTGATTTGGAAGGTAAAACTTTAGTTAAATCTGTTTTTATAACTATGCTTTTAAATGTGCTCGGTAAAACTGAGGATGATTTAAAAAACTTTAGCCGCCGCCCGCTTGAGCGTTTAAAAAACGATATTAAACAAGAATTTTTAACTAAAGAAGAAGCGGCTGTTTTGCTTGCTTTAATTAAACCAAACGCAAAAGAAGTTTTGGGCAATTTACTTTCAATAGACGAAGGAAAAGATTTGTTTGAAAAACTTTATTTTGATTTACGGGCAATTTCACAACAAAACTCTTTGACTGTTTTTGACGGAATAATAAAAGGAGACTCCGTAAATAAAATTTACCCTTCATACTTTTCCCCCACTGCTCTGGGAACTTTGTTTGCATGCCCGGCGAAATATTTATTTTCCCGCATCGCAGGCAGGGAAAAAGATATATTTTTAAGAAGTGAAATTGCCTCAAATAAACAAGGAACTTTATACCATGATATCTTAAAAGATTTTTATAGTTTTATCAAAGATAACAAAGATTTTTTAAATATTTCTTGGCCGGAAATGCAAAATTTGTTTAATAATTTTTTTGATAAAAGATTTTCAAAATCTTCTGTTGGCAAATACGGATTATACCCTTTGCTTTGGGAAGTTATAAAAAAGAAAATGAAAGAGAATTTGCTTAGTTTTATAGAAGAAGATTTAAAAAACATACAAAAAACTGGTTTAGTACCAAACGACTTTGAGTGTAATGTAAAAAACACCTTGACTGTTGAAAATAAGCCCATGACCCTACAAGCAAAGGCGGACAGAATTGATAAATCCGCCAACAGTAAAGAGTGGAACGCCGTGGATTATAAAAGAAATTATAAGACCCTAACAATGGAAAGATTAATTTTTAATAAAAGCAATTTACAGCCGCCGATATATTTGGAAATTTTAAATAAAGACAGCAATAATTTTGTTTGCTCATCAGCAAAACTTGCGTATATTGAAAATGTAAAAAATGCTCCGTTTAAAACTTTAACTTTAAATGAATATAACCAAATAAAAAATAAATTTATTGCTTTGCTTGTTTTACTAAGAAATTTTGCGGAAAAAGGCATATTCCCGATATATCCTGGTGACAAAGAATATTGCAGCTATTGTGATTTCAAAGATATTTGCCGTAAGAACCATTTACCGACTGCAAAACGTGCGCAAAAAAGTAATTATTTTAAGGAGTTGAAAGGTTTCCATTATGTTCCTGCAAGACAAAGATGCCAGAATAACAGCCATAGAAAATAATAGCCAAAATATTATTGTTGAGGCCGGTGCCGGCACAGGCAAAACCACTTTGCTTGTACAGAAAATGTTATTTTTGGTACTCGTAAAAAAAGTAAAACTTTCAAGAATTGTGGCTCTTACTTTTACTACAAAAGCGGCTGCCTCTTTAAAACAAAAATTAGAAGAAAATTTACATATTGCCTATGAAATACTTTTGCATAATTCCTTTGTTTTAACTGCTGACGATACAACTTACAATAAACATTTAAAAGATTTCAAGGCAGAAGAACAAATAAACTTTAATAAATTTAGACCTTTATTCTTAAAGTCCGGTCTAAAGATGGAAGGCTTATTTGCACTTCTTAAAACCTCTTTTGAAGAATTACCTTCATGCCAAATAGGAACTATACATAGTTTTTGCAATTTTATACTCAAAAAATATACCATAGAAGCAAACTTAAACACAAATATGCAAATTGATGAAACCGGAATAATTAATATAATTTTTGATAAATACTGGTCTTTATTTTTAGAAGAAGAACTGACATTAAATTCAAGCAATAAAGATATTTGGCTTAATGTTTTAAAAGAAATTAATTTACCGGACTTGTACTATTTTGCACGCAATTTATGTAACCCAAATTTTGAAGATTATAACCCTAAAAATAATTATTCTCTACTTAAAAAACAGGCACAAATTTATCTGCAGGAAACCGAACTTTTAATTAAAAAATATTCCGACAGTAACAGAAGTAATATGATTCCGCTTCTAAAAATATGTTGCGAAAGTTTAAAACAAACTATTATTTTTTATGAAGGTAAAGGAAATAATTTTACGGAATTTGATTTTCCTGCTTTCCCTGCTAAAATTCTTAAAAATTGGGAACAATCGGATTTTGATTTAGCAAAAGAAATAGTTGATTTTACTGAAAACAATATACCCAACAAACAAAAACTTTTGGCATTGGCTTTTGATTTGTTAAAACCTTTTGCGAAAAAAGTACAAAAAGAAATGTTAAATCAAAATTATTTAACTTTTGACGAAATTATTTCAAAAACACATTATTTACTGTTAAATAACAAGGCAGTACGCCAAGAAATCAAATTGTCTTATGATAATATTTTTATTGATGAGTTTCAGGATACAGATCCAATTCAAGGCGAAATAATGTTGTTCTTAGCAGAAAAACTTAACACTTTTGCAAGAAAGTGGCAAGATTTAATTTTAGAACAAGGTAAACTTTTTATCGTCGGTGATCCTAAACAATCTATTTACCGTTTCAGGGGGGCAGATATTTCCGCTTACCAAGAATTTTGCAATTTGCTTACAAAACAAGGAGCAATGACTTGCGTTTTGCAAAATAATTTCAGAAGTGCAAGTGAAATTATTGACTATGTTAACATATTTGGTAAGAACCAAATTAAATTTAAAGAAAATTGCCAAGCGCAATATAAAGAAATTTATCCAAGCAAACAATTTAATAATGCAAAAGTGGAACTCCATTTACATCAAGATTCAGAAGATATAAACAAAGAAAACAGCCGTCTTGCCCATGCTAATTGCATAACAAAATGGATTATTGATAATGTACATAAAACCATAAAAAGCGACGGCACACCTTTAGAATATAAAGATATTGCCTTACTACTGCCTACAGCAACGGAAGTAAATATTTTTCTTACTGCTTTAAAAGAAAATAATATTCCGTACAATGTAGAAGAAGATAAAAATTTTTATTCTTCCCAAGAAGTTTTAGATCTCATAAATATTCTAAAAGTTTTAAAAGATGTGCAGGATAGAATTTCCTTGCTTGGTGTTTTAAGAAGTCCGGTATGCTTGGCTAAAGATGAAGATTTAATAAATTTATCGAAAGAAAACAAACTAAATATATATGCCGATGTGCAAGATAAAAAAATACAAAACACATATAAAAAGTTGCGGATTTTAAAGGATAGATTAACCGCTTTAAACCCTTTAGAAATCGTTAATGAGATTTTAGATATATTCAATTTTTCTGCTTGCCAAGCGCTTGCTTCCCAAAGCGAACAAGTGCTTGCAAATATTGCAAAATTTAAACAGGTGGTAACAAAACTATTTGAAAACGGCGCTTACACTTTAGAACAAATTTTACACAACTTTGAAACTTATCAAAAGGAAATTAATGAAGAATCCTCCGCAATTTTGGCAGAAGAAAATTTTAATGTCGTCAAGATTTTAACTATACATAAAGCAAAAGGTTTGGAATTCCCTGTTGTAATTTTAACGGATCTTTCGAAACAATTCACTCAAGGCAATAACCGCCAAAAAGGAAACAGCAAAGCTTTATATTCAAGAAGTTTAAATTTAAAAGGAATGACACTTGGCGATATAAAAGAAGGTGTTATTCCTATAATTGAAAAAGAAAAACAAACGCAAGAACTTGAAGAAAAACGCCGCCTTTTATATGTGGCTATGACGCGCGCAAAGGAATCTTTAATAATTGTTGACAGTTTAAAAATTCAAGATAAAACATTTGTTAAATTTTTGGCTGACAGTAATTGCTGGCCCGGTGAGAAAAAAATGCCTGAACATATTTTGACTGCAAAAATTTTCTACCATAATTATAATTTACCGGAACTTTTGTTTGAAAAACAAAATAATGATGGAGATAAAAACTTTTCTTTTAACTATCTTCTTTGGCAAAAAAATTTTAATGAGAGAAATATAGAATTTAAAACATATTTACAAGATACGGAATTGTTACCTAAGACTAAAGCAATACTTTTTCCGTCAAAAGAAGTAGAATATGCAATAAAAGTTGGAAGTTTATGCCATAAAATATTACAAAATATTTTCAATCAAACTACTTATAACTTTGATACTGAAGAAGATAAAAATGCCTTAGATGAAGCACAGCAAATTATAAATAATTTTTGCAAAAGTAATGCTTATAAAGAATTAAAAAATATGGAATTTTTAGCAGCGGAGTTTCCTATAAGCATAATGGAAAACGGGATAGTTAAAAATGGTATTATAGACGCTTTATTTAAGACAAAAGACGGCAATATCATGATTATCGATTTCAAAAGTGATAAAATAAATGTAGTAACGGATAAAACGGTGGAGCCCGAATACTTAAAACAAATTGCTTTTTATAAAAATGCCCTAAAAAGCATATTTAAGGAAAATATAGAGAGCGCTTTGGTATACCTCCGCCCGACAAAAATTTATAAAGTAGAGGAATAATTATGTTTGATCTTAAAAAAATTCTTGAACTCAAAAAAACAATGACTGAAACTAAAAAGCGTTTAGATGCAATGGTCATTAAAGAAACTTCCCCAAAGGGTTTGTTTGAACTTACAATTTCCGGTTCACAAAAAGTCAGCGAAGTAAAAATTTTAAAAGATTTGGCCGGCTGTCCTAATGAAGAAATAGAGAAAGATTTAAAAGAACTTATCAATAAGGCAACCGCTTCTTCACAAGCATCTGCAATGCAAGCCATGGGCGGTCTAGGTGCACTGGGCGGGCTTGCAGGACTTACAAAATAAGTGAACGAACTTAAAAAAATATTACCGAAACTTGTTTTTGGCACTTGGCCGATAAGCGGCGCAAGGGAATGGGGGGGTTTTGACGAAAGCGAGGCACAAAAAATTCTCCACGCCTTGCTTGAAAACAATATAAATTGCATTGATACTGCTGCAATTTACGGGCTTGGCGGTGCAGAAACTTTGCTTGGTAAATTTTTCAAAAGTATCCAGAGAAAAAACTTTATTTTAACTTCAAAATGCGGGCTTTTGCCTGGGCAAAGGGCAATTAAATTTGATTTGAGGGCAAAATCTTTGCAAACCCAACTTGAAGACAGTTTAAAACGTTTAAATACAGATTATTTAGATATTTACTTCTTGCATTGGCCTGATAAAAACACTCCGCTTGAAGAAACTTTAACACAAATGGAAAAGTTCAAAAAAGAGGGTAAAATACGCTTTATTGGACTTTCCAATTTTACGGAAGATTTAATTAGGCAAGCAGTAAAAATAACAAGAATAGATTGTTTACAAAATGAGTTTTCTGTACTAAATCAGGAGAATAAAAAACTGTTTCCGCTTGTTAAAGAATTGGATTTAGCTTTTATGGCCTACGGCATTTTAAACGGGGGTATTTTAAGCGGAAAATATAAGCAACCACCAAATTTAGCGAAAACTGATGTACGAAACTTTTTCTACCACTCTTATAAAGGGGAGAACTTTATAAAAGCACAAAAGGCTGTAGATTATCTTAAACAAATTTGTTCTGTTTCCACAGCACAAACGGCAATAAATTTTGTTTTAAGTTTTGATGAAGTAACCGGAGCAATTTTCGGAGCAAAAACCCTAAAGCAATTAAAAGAAAATGCCGGTGCAATTTCTTGGAAATTAACTGCTGAACAAAAGGATTTCTTATGCAAAAATTGTTAAATGAAACAGAAAATTATATTAAAGATATTTTTCCGCAACTCGGTTTAAATAAGAGCAGGGAACTTGTGCGCCTTGTTTTCGAAATAACTAAAAAAACCAAAAAGACACCGCAAGAAATTTTACCCAAAGAAAAAGCAAAAAATTTTGAGCAAACAAAAAAATATTTATTGAACATCCGTTACAAAAATTTAGGTAATTTAGCAGATATTTACTTACCTAAACTTGATCTAAACTTTACAAAACAGGCTGATTTAGAAGAAAAATCTTTCAACCCTCAAAATATTTTTATTGAAGATTTATCTTTAAATTCACCCTTGGCGAAAAGAGTAAAAGAAAAATTTCCAAACACAAAAATTACTGTTTTTAAAGGTAAATTTCCAATATTAAAAGAAAGTTATAGTGAACGCAAAAAAAATTTAATAATTTATAAGGAAAAATTTGATTTTCTAAAACCTTGCCCTTGCACAAAAAATGCAAATTGTTGCGGTTATAATTTAATTAATTTGGGTTTTGGTTGTTTGTATGAGTGCAATTATTGTTTTTTGCAACAGTATCAAAACTTACCGGCAATAGCTTTACCTTCAAATATCAAAGATTTTTTGGATAAAATACCTATGGGCGTTTTCAGACGCGGGCATTTTGATTATGTAAGGCTTGGAAGCGGTGAATTTACGGACTCTTTACTTTTTGATGATATAACAAATTATTCCATAGATATAATTAATTTTTTTAAAGACAGACAAGAACTTTTTGAATTTAAAACCAAATCAGTAAATATTGATAATTTGTTAAAATTACCGGCACAAAAAAATATTGTAGTTGGGTGGAGTGTTAACCCGCAAAATATAATCAGTGATGTAGAACCTCTAACCCCGAGTTTAAAAGAACGTTTAAATGCTGCGGCAAAAATAGCCGGGCACGGTTATAAAGTGGCCTTTCATTTCGACCCTGTAATAAGACATAGAAATTGGCAGGATAATTATAAAAATGTTGTGGAACAAATTGCGGAAAATGTACCAAAAGAGAGTATTGTTTGGATAAGTGTCGGCACTTTACGTTTCAACCGCGAACTTAAAAAATTTATTGAGTGCCGCTTTCCAAATAACATAATTTTGGACGAAGATTTTTATTTATCATTTGACGGCAAAATGCGCTACAGCGATACAGAACGCCAGGAAGTGTATAATTTTTTAAAACCTTTGCTTGAAAAAACTTTCCCTAATACAGTAGTATATTTGTGTATGGAAAAACAAAATTAAAAATTTTAATTCTTTTTATGAATTTCCCAATTATAACTGTCGCGGCACATATCTTCCAAGGTATACTGCGCTTTCCAGCCAAGTTCCTTTAGGGCTTTTTGCGGATTTGCATAACAAGCAGCAATATCACCCGGGCGGCGCGGTTTTATTTTGTAAGGTATTTTTATATTATTAACTTTTTCAAAAGTCTTTAATACTTGCATAACGGAATATCCATGCCCGGTACCGAGATTATATATTTTTAACCCTTGTTTTTCCTTTATAACTTTTAAGGCTTTTACATGGCCTTTGGCAAGATCCACGACATGTATATAATCGCGTACACCGGTACCGTCAGGGGTATCATAATCATTACCGAAAACATTTAATTCCTTTCTTTGCCCGACAGCAACTTGTGTTATATAAGGCATTAAGTTGTTGGGTATACCGTTTGGATTTTCCCCAATTAAACCTGATTTATGTGCGCCAATCGGATTAAAATATCTGAGCAGAGCAATATTCCAATCCGGGTTGGCATTATGCAAATCAATTAAAATTTGTTCTATCATGCTTTTGGTCCAACCATAAGGATTGGTGCAAGTACCTTTTGGGAATGTCTCATCAATAGGGTTTGATTTCGGACTACCGTAAACAGTTGCAGACGAAGAAAAAACAAAATTATGACAATTATATTTTTTTAAAACTTCGAGTAAAACAAGTGTTCCGTTTATATTATTATCATAATATTCCAATGGTTTTTGGCAAGATTCGCCAACAGCTTTTAACCCCGCAAAATGTATACAACAGTCAAATTTATTTTTGGTACATAATTCTTCCAATGCTTTTTTGTCGCGGATATCTATATTAAAAAAGGGAACTTTTTTGCCGGAAATTTTTTCAATATTTTTTATCACACTTTCAGAAGAATTACATAAATTATCAATAATCACGACATCATTATTTTGGTCTAATAATTCTACAACCGTATGGGAACCTATAAACCCCGTTCCGCCTGTTACCAGTATTTTCATGTTTATCTCCTAATTAAATTCTAGCATATTTGATAATTTGTTATAGTACTAAAGACCTAAAAGTGAGATAGGACAAATATCCTTTGCAGGATAGCATAATATTTGCTATAATATTGTTAGTTAAGACTAACAAAATATAAGGAGATAAAAATGAAAAAATATGTATTAACTTTAATCACTTGCGCTATGGCTTTACCGTTGTTTTCGTTTAATTTCGATAACGTTAACTTTGAAATCGATGCAGATATTAAAGCAGATCTCAATTCAATAATTTTACAAGAAGTTAAAATTACTGCTAAAGAAAGCAAGAAATTTCAAATGAAAAAAAACCAACAAAAGCCAAGCAATAAAATAGTTACTGCAGTTACAAAAGAAATGGAGTTTGCTTTAAAACAAATAAACCGTAATGTTAAAATGCGTAAGAATATTTTTACACGCAATTTTGTGGAACAACAAAAAACACAAAAACAGAAATATGAAAATATGCTGGCAGAAAATGTTCCGTATCAAATTTTTAATTACATTGCGAGTAAATTTGATATAGATAAAATTAAAAATTTGCATGTCTCTTGTTGGTACAATGATGATACTCTTGTAGAAGTCAAATTCCATATCGCAGATAAACTTATCACTATTTATTATGACTATAACTACAAAAACAAGAAGGGCATAATTTCACCCTTGTCCCATAGAATAAGTTAAATAAACGGATTATAAGCCCATTGCAAGAGTGCTTGCCTTTGCCTTGGCCGGCACTCTATTTTATTAGGAGGGCAATTCCTTAAAATTTGTACCTGGTGCCGCCTAAATGCGTTCCAACGGGAAATTTGTATACGGTCAATTTCCGGCAAACGACGCCCAAGATAATACCGGCAATACCATTGAAACCATCCCCGCACATCAGGGCCTATTATCCAACCATTCTTTTGCCAAATTTGCAAACTTTGGCGCGATTTTATTTTAAAATAATTTAATCCTATATTTGGTTTTTCTATATCAATTTTTGCTTTTGTAAACCAATTTTTCGGAAATTCTTTTTGGCAATCTGTTAAATAATGTCCTTCAAAAACCCCAAGTTCCAACATTTGTTTAGGTGTCAGTTCAGGTTTAAAATTAGGTGCAAAATTCTGCCCCTCTTGTTCCGTTAAAATATACGAATAACCTTTTTGCATCTTGTCATGCACTTTTATTAGCATATCTACCCCCTTTTTTTTATAGCAAATTTTTACATAGGAACCAAGTATCTTTTAATATAGTAAAATATATTTTGAGTATAAAAGATAATTTCGTGGAAAATTATTTAGGAAAATATAATGAATATTGCTCATATAGTTTATGCAAAATATTGGGGCGGTGGGGAACAATACGTTTACAATTTCTGTAAAGAAGAAAAACGTCTAGGCCATCAAAATATTATAATAACAGATAGTAAACAAACTAATATAGCAGATAAATTTAAAGAAGTTGCGATTGTTGCAGATACTCCGATGTTAGGTATTAAACGTTTTTTTGCTTTACGTAATTACCTAAATGTTATTGACAAATATCATATAGATATCCTTAATTGTCACAGCGGTACAATGTCCAGCTTATGTGCTATATTGAAAATTTTGCGTCCGAATTTAAACCTCATTATGTATAAGCACAATCTAAAGCCAAGTAAAAAAGATTTTTACCATAGGTGGCTTTATAGCAAGACAGATGCTTTTATTTGTGTTTCTAAGTTAGTATACAAATTGCAATTAGATAATGCATACCCGGAAAATATCAAAAAGTATCATCAAATTTATAACGGTATAGACACTGCGTTGCTGTTTACTAGGAAAAATTATTTTCCTAGTAAACCGATCAAAATAGGATATGCAGGGCGTATCGTAGAAAATAAAGGCATAAGTATACTCTTGGAAGCGTTAAAAATTTTAAATAAAAAATATAATTTTCCTTGTGAACTTCATTTAGCCGGTGAAGGCAATAAAACTTTTCTGAAAAAATGTAATGATATAGTTTCCAACCTAGGATTGAAAGACCTCTATCACTACCAAAATTTTTTAAAAAATATGTCAAAATTTTATCAAGATATCGATATTTTTGTTTTACCTTCCATAGTTAAGGAATCTTTTGGTTTAGTATTGTGTGAAGCTATGTACAGCGGTGTGCCGGTAATTTCAACCGACAGCGGTGCCCAAACTGAAATAATAGATAACGGAATTAACGGTTTGATTGTTGAAACGGGTAATGCTGAAAGTATTGCCCAAAAAATTATTTATTTAACTACTGAACCCGATAAATATAAAAATATAGCCGAAGCAGGTTATTTAAAAGTAAAAGAAAATTTTACTATAGAAATAATGATAAAAAAAATAAATGTTCTATTTTCTGATTTACTGAAACATAATAAAATCAAATAATTTAACAATAAAAATTTAAATTATAAATTATGAATTTACCACAAGAATTTATTGATTATACTTCCGCACTTTTTGGCAAAGAACATTGGCAAAATTTTATAAAAGCGTTTAATGAAACGCCAGCAACAAGTGTTCGTTTTAATCCTTGGAAATATAAACAGGAACAAATTTTTTCAAGTATGAAACCTGTACCTTGGTGCCAAGATGCGTATTGGCTTAAAGAGCGCCCTAATTTTACTTTAGATCCACTTTTACACGCCGGTGTTTATTATGTACAAGAGGCCGGCTCTTTATTTTTAGACTGTGTTTTGCGCCAATATATTGATTCTCCTGTTTTGGCTTTGGATTTATGCGCGGCGCCGGGAGGTAAATCAACCTTAATGAGAGCAGCACTTCCGCACGGTTCCATGTTAATTAGTAATGAGCCGGACCGCCGCCGCGCAAATATTTTACTTGAAAACATGCTCAAACAAGGCCACCCTGATGTCTTAGTAACCCACAATTATCCACAAGATTTCCATAAAACTTCTTTAATCTTTGACGTAATTTTAGTAGATGCACCTTGTTCAGGGGAAGGTTTATTCCGCAAAGATCCAGGTGCAATAAAAGAGTGGAGTTTAGCAAATGTTAACTTCTGCCGGAAACGTCAACGTAAAATTTTAGAAGATATTTGGCCTTGTCTCCGCCCCGGCGGCTTACTTGTTTACAGCACTTGCACTTTTAATACTAAGGAAAATGAGGAAAATGTTCGTTTCATTATTGAAGAACTTGGGGCCGAAATTTTGCCCGTTCAAATAAAACAAGAGTGGGAAATTACAGGTTCTTTATTAAAGGGGTGGGATTTTCCTGTATATCGTTTTATCCCCGGTATTACACAAAGCGAGGGGCTTTTTATGGCGGTACTCCGTAAGAAAGGGGAATATACCGGGCATAGTATTTCGCCAAGTTTTGCACGTCGTTATGTACAAGGAAACAAATTAATACATTTACTTTCCGACGGCAATCCACAACCAGAACAAAGAGGTAAAGAAAAAATACCGACAACCGCACAGGCCTTATCTTTAAATTGCACAAAAGACGCTTATCCATATATTGAACTGACATTGGAACAGTCACAATCATATTTACACCGGGAAACACTTTCATTACCTGCCGGCGTACCTCAAGGTTTCGTGATAGTTACTTATATGAAACATCCGCTTGGCTTCATAAAAAATTTGGGCGAACGCGCAAATAACTTATACCCCAAAAATTGGGCTATCAGAAATTTATAATTAAAATTTTGTAAATTTACTTATTATTCAACATCAAAGTTGAAATAAGTATCTTTGTAAGGTTCGTCTTTTAAAGTATAATGCCACCACTCTGAACTTATACCTTTAAATCCGGCTTTTATCATGGCAGTTCTTAAAATACGCCTGTTCTTTTTTTGTTCCTTTGTAAGTTTTTGGTAATTTGGATGTGAAATTTCACTGAATAAATCAAAAGTTCCGCCCATATCAACAAATGAACCGTCTTTTTTTATTATAGTTAAATCAACAGTACCGCCTACCGTTGCCAGTATACCCTT
>CAMUXX010000005.1 GCA_947164805.1 uncultured Elusimicrobia bacterium
AGCATTTATATACCTATGTCCTATGATAACCATCAAATACAGAATATCAACGCACAAAATGCTAAAATATATAATATGACAAGGTTTCTCTTTTTTGGGATAGATTTTATCGTTTATTTAATAATTATCGCTTCCGTTCTTATTTTTAGGCATGGGGACCTGAGTTTATTATTCTTTTATTATAATTGCGAAATACTGGCTCCTTTATTCTTCTTAATATCAGCTTTGCTTTGGGTTTTTTCTTTTTATGACTTATATTTGCTTAAACAATGGAGAATAACTTATAAAAACTTAATTGTTGCTTTTATACTTTCTTTCTTAATTTCAGCGGCTTTTATTTATTATATGGCATCTGTTTTGAATATTGCAACCCCAAAAACCGTATTGTTCGGCGTATTTATACTTTACTATTGTTACATTTATCTATCCCGTAAATTATATTCTGTCATAACTTTTCACAAGACAAATATTTTGGTATTCGGCAAAAGCAATACTTTAAATAAACTCTTAAAGGAATTGAAAGGCTCTAAACACTATCATGTTATAGCACGGTATGAAAATGTTGAGGATATAGATTACCCGAAAAATATTGATTTGGTACTGGTGTCCAGTAAATTATTTAACCAAAACAAAGAAGCCTGGGATATTATCGCGCATAAATTTTTACTGAAAGGTTATCTTCTTACTACTGATCTTCTTATGTTTGAAGATGTTTTTAAACGCATTTCCAAAGAGGGTATTAAAGATAATATGTGGCTGCTCCGCGGTATTGCGGCGAGGAAACCACACCGTGTTTACCCTTTGTTAAAAAGATTAATTGATATCACCTTTGCTTTATGCCTATTACCAATATTTATTTTGCCAATGATTTTTATTTATTTTTTAATTAAACTTATAGATGGTTTTAACCCTATTTTTCTGCAAGAACGTGTGGGACAAAGTGAAAATAAAATATATGTATATAAATTCAGAACTATGATTCCAAATACGGAGAATATTACAAAACTAGGTGCAATTTTAAGACGTTTTAGGTTAGATGAAACACCTCAAATCATAAACATTTTAAGAGGGGATATTTCTGTTGTAGGCCCCCGAACACTATACTACAATGAATATAATTTTTTAAACAAATATGTTCCAAGCCATGCGGTAAGAAGCATAGTTAAACCCGGCCTGACCGGTTGGGCTCAACTCAATTTTAAAGCGCCGCCAACTTATTGTGTGCAAAATATTGATTTAAAAAACAAACCAACTGATGAAATCTTTGATGCCGCTTTTAACCGCCTTGCTTATGATGTTTGGTATATAAAAAACAGATCGCTTGCGTTGGATATAGAAATTTTACTTAAAACCGCCAAACGCGCCTTTATTAAAGACAGTACAATAAAGGAATAATAGATATTTATTAAAATACACAATACCCCCACGTAAACACAGTGTCTTTAAAAAGTACAACCCCACCAACCAAATCGGCAGGGTTTTTACTTTTATTTAAATAATTTATTAGAAAATCGCTTTAACAAAAACTCCGGCTTTATTATTGGAATAAAACCAAGCTCTGTTATTTCTTGCCTGAGAAGTGCGCATGCGATATTGATACCAAATACCTGCACTTAACCATTCTTTAAACTGATAATTAAGTTCCGGGCGAATTGTGTAAACATCATCAGATCTTTTTACCCCGGCCATATTGGCTTTCGGATAAGAAAGATTTGTATAAGCTAAAGTTAAACCGGCAGTAAATTTATCCATGATTTTTTGGGAGCCGTATAATTTAATACCCGTGGAAACAAAGTAACGATTATATTCGTAATAGGTTTCCTCAAAATCTCTTGTACCGCTTAAACGAATTAAATTTTTAGTTGTAGGTTCCCAAGTAACCGCCAAATAATATCCTATTAAATCACCGTAATTATCATAACCGGCAACACTGTGGGTGTAATTCCTGTAATTATAAGTAATTTTTGCTTCACCGTTTACTTTGGGGGCAAGTTTCCCTTCCACACCCAAAGCGAACATGCCACCTGTAGAATTATTGTCATGGTTACTTTCATAGGCTAAAGAAGTAAAGGTATATTCTGCAAGCAAATTTGTTTTTTCAGAAACCTTATAATAAACACCTGCGCCGGCATTAATACGATTTCTGTTGAGTTTCTTGATATTACCCCCACTAGTATATTTAGTTATTTCATCAGATACTTTAAAACCTATACCTAATTTTTTATATGTATTAGTTCTATAAGTGACATAAGCATTATTGTTGATTCTTTGTTCTCTTTCTGTAAGTTCTAAGTTTGCAGGGTCCGAGGTAAGTAAAAACATGTCACCTATTCTAAATAAATTATTACCAAATTCGGCATTTAATAAAGTATCCCAATAACCATTTTTATGATTATGTTTTTGGTAGGCATTATAACCTCCTACAACACTAAATTTACCCTCCAAAGAACTATTTGAAACTGTTAAATCATATAACGCACCGAGCTTTGTTGAACTGATGGCAGAACCTATTCTGTTACCATTGGTCAAATAAATATTATCATCATAACTTAAATCTTCGGAAACCATAAATTTAAGATCCGAAGCATTAAGTGTTAAAACTGCAGCACAAACAAAAATAAATGTTAGAAAAATTGACTTTTTCATCCTTATGCCCCCGTAGTTGTTGATTGGCTCATATCAGATCTTTCAATATCTTGTATACCTTGCTGAACCGCGACTTCATTAACATAATCAGAAATTTCCGGAAAATCAACAGATTTATTGGCAAAAGTTTTAGAAGAAGATACAGCATAATTATTCTGTTTACTGACACTTTTTTTTGCTTCTTTTTCCACTTTATCTTCTTGTTTAGCATCAACTTTACCGATACTGTTTACCACGACACCATTTTCTTGTATCGTAGTATTCCCTTTAACAGAAGTAACTTCCAACGTTTCCGGAGAAACAACAATCACAGTATTCCCCCTAGAAGAAACATTCTTTCCGGCTACTTCAACATTTTGGAAATTAGAACCGGAGACCACAACTTTTTTACCGGTCTCATCTTCTTGCCCTTTAATTGTTAGCTTCTGTCCCTTGGGAGCAGTAACTAAAACCCCGTCATAAAGAACTCTTGAAACAGCCTTACCGTTTGTATTAACTTCCGAACCTTGATGATAAACCATCGTTTTGCCGTCTTGGAACATAATAATCCCGGCAAATGCCGCTATAGATAATAACACCCCTATAATAACTAATGTCAATATTTTTTTCATTTTATCTCCTATTACTATACAACCTAATTTATATTTTACAAATTTAATAATACATTATGCAAATACTATAATTATCTGCTCTCTATAAATGTTCTAAAATCCAAAGTATTATTTATTTTTTTAAATAACCAGCCTTTTTTAGTTTCATCATATAAAGAGTCTTTTTCTTTAAAATTTGCCTTCAAGGCTTTATCCAAATATTTGTACATATTTTTTTTGTCGCGTTTGGCTGTCCAATAATAACCGGCTAAATTTATTGAAGCGGAAGAAAGTACCGGGGAATATTTTAATGCAAGTTCAAAATCTTTTTTGGCATTATCGTATTTGCCCATTTTCATATTAACATAACCTCTATTATTATAAGATATTGACCATGAGGGATTAAGTTCTAAAGAGGAAGTATAATCTTTTTGTGCTTCAAGCCAATTTTCAAGTTCCTCATAAATCAAACCGCGGCGGTTATAGTAAATCGCTTGTGGGTTTAAAGCTATTAAAGCACTATAATCTTCTATAGCCTGCGGAAAAAGTGAGATTTCTTTAAAAGCAGCAGCCCTCAAAAGCAAAGCCGTTTCATTTAAAGGATTTTTATTGATAACTTGGCTTAATAAGGATATGGCCTCGTCATACATATCTTTATTTATACGTATACGGGCAAGATATAAAACAATTTCTTCGTTATCAGGTTCTTGTATCAGTAAATCATTAAAAATTTTTTCTGCCGAATCGTAATTATAAAGTTTGTAATTTGCACGCCCTTGTAAAAATAAAGCTTTATTTTTGAAAGATTTATCTGTAATTTTTTTCAAATCTGCCAAAGCGCTTTTATTTTGACCGAGTTCCACCGAACATAAAGCACGATTATAATAAAAACCGATGTATTGATTGTTTAACTTTATAGCGGATGTAAAATCTTCTTTTGCTGCGACATAATTCTTCATATCCATATAAGCAAGACCACGGGCATAATATTTAAAAGGGTCATTTGGGGCAAGTTTTATAATTTTAGTGTAATCGGCAAGGGCTTTTTTTATTTTACCTTGCTCTTTATAAATATCACCGCGCCTGTGGTAAGCGGAAATAAATTTCGGTGCTTTACTTATTGCCTTAGTGTAAAGATCTATTTGCTTTTTAGGATCTTGTTCCTTCAAGGCCTCCTGATAGTATTGCCTTGCAGTTGTTCCGCTGCAAGGCAATGCTAAAAAGAATAATAGAATAAAAGTTAAATATCTCATTGCATTATGTGCCAAATTAAATATTGGCTTAAAACAAGAAGTATACCAAGCAAATATCCGATTACCAAGGTAATTTTGGCAAAAAGTTTTAAATTCAAAATAATTGCTAAAAGTAAACTGAAACGAATTGACATTTTAGTGAAAAATTCCGCTTTATTTTGTACCTTTTTGAAACTTTTTACCGTAACATTTTTTATTACAAAAAGTATACCGCCCAGACAAGCAATAACCAATATGCCGGCGGCAGTTTTGGCTGCATATTTGCGAATATTTTTTGAAATATCTTCAAAAGTTTTTTTAATCGTTTCGAGTAAATTATTTTGTTCTAAATTATCTGCAAATTTATCTACTTTACTCTCCAAAGAATTTTTAATTCTTAAAACTGTTTTTCTAATAGTATCCCCCAAAGAAGAGGAAACTGATAAAACCGTATGCAAAAGTGCCATGGTAAGCCCATACATAAAACCGATCATACCGTAAATACCGAAAAGCAATAATGCAATTATAGCAAGGTACCACCATGGGTATGCCATGCCTATAAAAAATTCTTTAAAAATAATATAACTGCCTGTTAACAATACACCCATGGACAATAAAATCCAAGGTATTAACAAAAGCAAACTTTTCTTAATTAACTTTTGAAAGGTATTTACTAAAACTTCCGCCACAGAACTTTGATGGCGAAACTGATTCAATTTACGGACAGGTACTTTTTGTTTTTGTTCTACTTGGATTTCCAGCTTTACTTCCGGTTCTTGAACTTTGGCCGGCAAAGTGTTTACTGCCTTCTTCTTAATTTCCTTTTTTTTGCGAGTTTTTTTTGTTTTTTCTTCCATATATCCCTCTAATGTTTATGGCAGCAGCAATCCCCGCAGCAAGTATGATTATGCTTTTTTACAGTTGTTGCTCTGTCTGATATTTTAACTAATTTCCCCGTCTTCTTGTCAATTAAATATGTACCTGTATTTGACATTTTACCACTTCCTATATTTCCAATAAAGTACCGCGCACCATACGGATAAAACCGCAAGCCCCATAATAATCAAAAATGCATGCGGATGTTTGGATAGCGGTATCGCCACGTTCATAGAAAAGGCACTGACAACAAAAGTCGGCACCATTATCCAAATAGTAATAGTATTTAACTTCTTTACCAACAAATTTAAGTTATTATTAACAATGGAAGCCCTTGCATCCATCATGCTGGCCAAAATGTTTGAATAAATTTCCGCTTGTTTTTGGGATTGGGTATTTTCAACGATAATATCATCAAGCATTTCTTTATTTTGTTCGCTTAAACCGATTCTGTTACTGAAGTTGCGGAGTTTCTCAAACACAAATCCGTTTGCTGTAATAGCACTTGCATAATAAACCAAACTCTTTTCCAAACTAAAGAGATTTAAAAGATATTTATTATCCATGGACTGCGTCATTTTATCCTCAATCTCTTCGGTAATCATGTTTATAACACGCAAATGTTCAAGATAATGGGAAATAGCATTATAAATAATTTTTAAAAATACTTCATCTAAATCTGCTACTGTATTAAAACGCTTACCGATAAATAAAGGGATTTCTTCGGGCAGAACTATCACCAGTTTATCTTTATAAAGAAATAAACCCATAGAAGCAACCCTAAAAACAAGCTGGTCTTTACCGGAATAATTGCGAGGGCGGTTCAAAATAAGTGCGGTATGTTCGGGTTCTGTTTCAAGACGGGGTAATTCTTCCGGGTCCATAGCGGAGGCAAGGGTATGTTCATCAATTTTAAGCACATCAATTAAATATTTTTGTTCTTCCGCTTGAGGGTTGACAAAAAGCAATATTCCCGCTTGTTCGGGGGAAAGGGAGTTTTCTTCCTCTATCCTGTTATTTTTTATAATATATTTTTTAAGCATAAGAGCACCCAATCTTTTTACTTATTTAAAATATTTCTATACTCCACCCTTGTATTTTATATAATTTATAGAGCATTGTACACAAAAATTTTATCATTTTAAGAGGTCAAAATGTTATACTCTAAAAAAAATAAGTTAAAACAACAACCCTTCTTCACAGCAAAAGACTTTTTAGAAGGCAAAAAAATAAAACTGGAATTACCAAAAACAGCAATTATAATGCCTTCTGCGGAAATGGGAAAATTTTTAAAAGGGCATATAAAAAAACATTATGAATTATTTTCAAGCATTGACTTATTAAATGATAAAGTTGCCGTAGTTCATAACTTTTCCGTAGGTGCACCTTTATGCGTGTTTATAGCGGAACAACTTGCCGCATTGGGTGTTGAAAATTTTATTTTAATAGGTGTTGCCGGCGCGATAGGGAAAAACCTGAAAATAAATCAAAAAGTATTATGCACAGGTGCTTTTGCCGACGATGGCACAAGCCATAATTATGTAAGTGAAACTTTGGTAAAACCTTCAAAAGAAATAACGAAAATATTATCCCCCCTTGCTGAGCAAAAAGGATATACGTGGACGACAGATGCCATTTTCTGCGAAACCAAAAAAGAAGTTGCTTTCTATGAAAAACAAGGCGCACAAACTGTAGAAATGGAAGCATCGGCTTTATTTGCTTTTGCCAAAAAACGCGGGCTTAAAGCGGGTGCTGTTTTTATAATCAGTGATTTACTAAACTCAAGCAAATGGGATGCTCTACCAAACCGCAAATTAAACGCCCAAACATTAGCCGAACTGATATTTGATATTGCCAAAAAGTTTGCTTAATTTAGATTTATTTTTTTAATTCGCAGGCGTCAAGAAGTTTCCAAAATTCTTCAACGGTTTGTATGCGGTCTTCTTCTTTTTGTGCAAGGGCTTTGACGATTAAATCATCCAATTCCTTTGGATATCTTGGGTTTATTTTAGATGGTTTTACAATTTCTTTGGTATTTAAGTCATAACCTTTAACACCCCAAGGAACAACACCGATTAAAGCCTCATATAAACAAACACCTAAAGAAAAGATATCCGATTGTTTGGAAGTATAACCCCTTTGTTGTTCTGGGGACATATAGGCCGGCGTTCCTGCCACAGAATAACTTTCTTTATCCTTCTTTTCTTTAACTATTTTTTGTGCGACACCAAAATCCATGACTTTAGCCGGGCCGAAATCAGAAATCATAATATTACCTGGTTTTAAATCACAATGCACAATATCTAAAGAGTGGGCATAGGCAAGCCCGTCACATACGGAGTGGAAAATTTCTTTAATTTCCTTAAACGGAATATAATTATCAATATCAAGGCGTGTTTCCAATGTTTGACCTTCAACATATTCAAAAACTAAATACAAACTGGTTGTTGTTTCTATGACGGTATAAATTTCTACTATTGACGGATGCCTAAGCATTGCGACAGTACGTGCTTCAGATAAAAATTGTTCCCTAAATGCTCCGTTTTTTAAAAGTTCTGGCCTTATGCGTTTTACTGCTACTTTACGTTTTAAAGCATTGTCATAAGCCTCATAAACTTTACCCATGCCGCCCTCACCTATTAGACGGACAAAATTGTATTGTTCTTTAATATTATATTCTTTTAAACGGCGCCCGTAACTGTCAACATATTCCGGCTTCCGGTAACGGAAATATATGAGAATCAAAAATACAGCGGTAACTGCTATCAAATATTTAACAAACCATTTAGGAAGCCCTTGCTCTGTTTTTTTTGTGTCATGTATATTTTGGGGTTTTGTATAAATCATTTTTTTAATCTGTTGTGCGCGTTCAGACTTTGGGTTAAGGGAAATAGCCATCTCAATATCTTTTGTTGCTAAAGGAACTTTTTTATTTTTAAAATAACAACTCGCACGCGTTATATAAGAATCCACTGAAGACGGCGCCATAAGAATTGCTTTGGAAGCATAATAAATTGCATTATCGCAATCATCTAATTTTTCATAAGCCAAGGTTTGAAAATTATATAAACGGACATCTGTAAAACCTTCCTTAATCAAGGCTTCGCAAAGATTGATTACTTTATTATAATTTTCATTTTTAAAAGCTATTTCTATTTCCGTTAAACTGTTATCTAACAAATCTAATTTTTGACGTTCACTAACCCCGGATACCGGGGCGCTTTCAGTATAAATACCGTCTACAAATAAAGGGGATTTTTGTGCAAAAGAAACACAAAAAAGAAAACAAAAAAAGACTGTTAAATAAAAGATGTTATGTTTTATTCCCATATAGATATGATATTATAAATAACTGTTAAACTCAAGTGCCAATAATTACATTTCAAACAATTCAAGTTGTTTTGATTCTTCTTTTTTTGTGGTAATTTTTAAATTTTTAAAACTAATGTCTTGAAATACATTATATATTTGCCCGTTGGGGAATCTATTTTTTATACCAGCATCCATGGTTAAATTACAAATTTCATCCGCCTCGGAATTTCCGGCGCGCAAAGTATGCCCTAAAGTAACTGTTTTAAAATTTTTGACCAAAGTTTTAATTTCTTCCATCAAAATTTTTAAGTCCGGATTTTTGATTTTATAAACACCGTTGAATTGTTTTACCAAAAGTTCGGAGTCTGAAGTAATTTTTAAAATACTTCCCCCTATTTTTGCGGCTGAAACCAAAGCCATTTTTAAAGCATTATATTCCGCCTGATTATTAGTGCATTTAGTAAAAAATAAACCCTGTTTAAGCAAAGTTTTACCCTGCGCATTTTTAATTATCACACCGCTTGCACCAATGCCCGGATTACCGCGGCTGCCGCCATCAATATTGATTATTAAAAGCATATTAACTATTTAAAAACTCCTTAATTTTCTTCCAATCAGACCTGTCAGAGCGTGCAATTAAAGTATAGGAAATACCTTTATTTTTATAACGCCCGCTGCGGCCAATACGGTGCACATATTCTTCCGGGTTTTGCGGAAGTTCATAATTAATAACACAATATATTGCCGGTATATCAAGGCCACGGGCGGCAAGGTCTGTTGCAATCATAATTTGTGCTAAACCCTGACGGAAATCAAGTAAATTTTTATCCCTTACTTTTTGCTGTAAACCGCCATGCATGGCAATAACAGAAAAGTTTTTCCTTTTTAAATAAACTGAAATTTCATTTGCCGCGCGTTGTGTTTTTACAAAAACCAAAATTTGCTTACCGGTTTGAATTTGTTCTTGCAAAAGCCCGGTTAATTTTTTTAATTTCTCATTACCTTCTATCTTGATGACTTTTTGTGTTATATTTTGATTGGGTTTATTAACTTCCTCGGCAAAAACTTTAACGGGGTTATTCAAATATTTTTCAGCAAGTTTTAAAACACGTTTAGGGTAAGTAGCGGAAAACATCATGCTTTGTTTCTTTGAAGGTAAACGGTTAAAAATATCTTCAATTTGTTCCCTAAAACCAAGTTCAAGCATTTTATCCATCTCATCCCAAACAACAAATTGAAAATCTTCAACACCAAAAGTTCTGCGTTTTATATGGTCATTTAATCTGCCGGGGGTTGCAATAACAAATTGGGGCTTTTGTTTAAGTTTTCTAAGTTGCCCTTGCATATTTTTACCACCCACAACTAATGCTGTTTGCATAAAAGTATCCTGTATTGCTTCTTTTACAACAGTTTGAATTTGTTGGGCCAGTTCACGCGTAGGGGCAATAATTAAAACACGGGCAGTATCTTTTTTGGATAATAAATCTGCCAACGGCAGGGCATAAGCCGCAGTTTTCCCGCTGCCGGTAGGGGACGCCGCCATAATATCTTTACCTTGCAAGATTTGCGGTATAACTTCGGCCTGAACCGGCGTTGGAAGTGTATAATTTAATTTTTTTATTATTTTTAAACGGGCAGGTGTAAGCCCTAGTGAAAAAAAAGTATTATTGGTCATGCTGGAACTTTTATTTGCTGGGGTAAAAATAGATATCAACTTTGGTAAATACTATGCCGGCTTTTGCTAATTTCTCTCTACTAATATCCCAGTATTTACATTTTAATAAGTTAGCCAACTGTTCTATAGTAATTTTAAGGGTTTGGCATACAATAATGGGGGTATAATCTTTACCGGTTATATTTTTAGGATTTGCAGTATCCCCCAAATAAAAACCCCTTTCCATATAATTTATACCTAGATAATTAAACTCAAAATTGCAAAGTATTTTCTTTAATCTAGCCATAATATTTCTCTTTACCTTGTTTTCTTATAGTATAGCATTTTTATTTAAAAACAATTCAAGATATTATATTTCACCTGGGGACAATAGATAATCCAAGAAAATATTTTTTTCCTTTATCCCTACACTATGTAATAGATTTCCTAACTTTTGCAATTCAAATACATTGCTGGATGTTTTTCCCGAACCAAAATCTGTAATAGTCAGGACAAGTTTACCTTTTTCATTGCGTTTGAAGACTAGGTTATTATATATGTCATCACACACAAAACCGTGTTTATTAAGTTCTGTAATAAAGTTGAAAACACTGTTCCATTCAGCCGCAGTAATGGGCTATTATCCATGTAAACATGACCGAAATTTTCCCCTTGTTGGCGCTTGGGATCTATTTTTGTATCACTACAGCGGAAGCCGTTGTCATCGGTATGTGTCATTATAAATATGCTTTCATTTTCCCTAATAAAATTACCGAAGAAAATCTTTATCCGTTTTAAGGTTTAAAGGTTTTTCAAAAGTCTTAGGCTTTTCTTTTGAAACAATTTCAAAATCTCCGTCAAATAAATCAAGCCATTTTGCTTTATAATCTTCAGGTGTTGTAGCAAAGGCGGAAAGGTCCAAAGCGCGTCCTTTTTTAACTTGCGGAGCATTGATACCGAACATCTGATAAATACCGTAAACCATAGCCAAATTGGCGGAAGCACTACCCTTATGGAAAGGTACGGCATTTGTAAAAATATAACTCATATCGGCAACGGTGTTGTGAATTAGTTGAATATCATCCTCGGTTAAGGCTTCACCTTTGTCATATTTATTTACTAAAGGTTGTAAAGTTTTCCAATCGTCTTGCAAGACCTTAAACATACGGGTATTGTTGTTATGCCCACCGACTTGTATTAAATCAGGATAAGTAATTTCAACATGATTAGTAATACCGAAAGAACGGAAAGTTAAATCTACATCCTTATAATTATCAGGATGATTATATTTATTTCCGAAATCATTTAAATATTCTTTATATACATCCTTACCGTTTATAGTAAGATATACCGTTGTACCTCTTCTCATACCCCTATTATTAAATTTACCAAAGCCGATTTGATTTGCTAGATCAAAATTTTCCGTACCGTCGAAATCAGTTTCATCGTATATAACAGGATATTCTATCTCATCCCAATCTATATCAACTCCCTGTTTTTGGATTCTTAAAAATTCTTTAATTCGGTACATTTTTTTATGATACTCAAACATTGCCTCGCCAAGTTCTGTCATTGCTTGTTCTACGGTTTTGCCTGATTTAATGTCATCTATCAATTTATTTGTCAAATCACGCATTGTAAAGACAAACAAAGGATTTGTACCTGGATATTTTTTTGTTTCCTGGCTGGGCAAAGTGGTTTCATAGCGATTAGAATAATAGGCAAGTTCTTTAATTAAGTCAGGTGTCTCAACTGCCATTTGTTTTAAATCTTTATTATAAAATGTTTGCCATAAATTAAAAAAATCAGTACCCAAAAGGTCCTGTAAATGTTCGGTCTCTTCTTTATTTAAAGCATTACCCTGAAAATACAAGTCATTTAAATTTCCCCGCGAATTAACAAATTTAGTCGCTTTATCATCGCTAATATTCATTATAGGTTTGGTGCTTGCCAAAAGCGGTAAAGCCGCCGCCAATGCAAACGGCGACTCGACAGGATGCGTTAAAGCATAAACCCCTAAACCGACACCAATGACCGGCCCTATTAAAGATTTTAAATTAAAACCTGTTTCTTTTATAACCTTTTGGAGTATTGTTTGAAATAAATTTAATTGTTCTTCCTCATGAGTTTCACTTTCTTCAACTGAATTCTCATCCTTTTTTAATGCTCCAATTGCCTCTAAATCTTTCTTCATCATTTCCAAATCTTCAATATCCAAACCAATAATATAACCAAGGAATTCATTCCATTCAAAACCAAGTAAAGCAATATTTAGTTTATCATTATCATCACGCCAGAAAAACAAATTATGTAACAAATCGCCATGTACGAAACCGGCTTTATCTAAATCTTTAATATAGTTGACAACTTGCTGCCACTCATCTTTGGTAATGGGTTGATTTCTTAAGGCAGTTAATGCTTCTACTCTTAAACTTTCAAGATTAAGGATATGATCATGATTTTTACGATCTCTCCTTACCCTGTTTCCTAATACAAAGCCGGAATTATTTACGGGAGTCGTTATTAAAACTATTTGGGATCTTTTTTTAAATTTACGAACTTTAGAAGATATCTCTTTTAAATCATTATTAATTGATGTAATAACATCTTGCGGCAAATCGGACATTTTAGCAGGTACAACTCTGGGAAAATGAATTCCTATGGAATATTTACTTGTCAATTTATTATTATCATTTATAGCGATATATTGATTGATCCTATCCAATTCTTCTTGAGTAGTATATTTTAAATAGTAAATGGGGTTACCATTTTCATCTAATAATGCCCAAACAGCATAGGCATCAACATTATAGTTATTATATGCCTTAACATTTTCAGCTTTTTTAACTGCTGACAAATTTACATTTTCAGTAGATTGTAAAACAACTTCTTCGTTATCATTTAAAAATGCCCTGCGCCAGGTAACCTTATCCCAAACTAAAATTTCTTCTATATCTTCCGAGGCAACATTTTGAAATGAAAATTCATTTCTAATCATAAATTTGGGCATATTATTTTCGTTTACCTTTATCTTAACTAAAACAGGTAAATGCCCATATTGAGTTTTTAATGAATAAGGAATTGCATACTTAACAAGATCCGTAACATATATTTTACCGCGGCCATCAGTAGCATATTTACCATTTAAACCTTCTCGAAACATTTTTTGAAATTTCTCATAACTGTTTTCACCAAATATTCTGCCCCTGTACATAAAACCTTCTTCTTCAAACCCTGCCGGTAAATGGTTGTACATATTTGCAGGATCATCAAGGAAGGGCAATGTATTTCTATATTCATCGGTAAACAACATCGTGGCAGGTATAGCACCCGGTATAACATTAGCCTTAACTTGAGTGTTTACAAAATCACCGTCAAACAAATTACGGAAATTTGCTATATAATCATCAAGGTCTAAAGCAAAGGCGGAAAGGTCCAAAGCTCGGCCTGTTTTAAGCGGGGGTGCTTGAAGCCCTGCCATTTCATAAAGAGCATAAACTAAAACTGTAGTTGCGGAAGCACTCCCCCTTTGAAAAGGCATAACATTTGCAAACAAATAAGCAATAGTTGCAATACCTCTGTCCAACCTTTTGCGAAGATATTGACTCCAATTTTTACCTTCGCGCCTTTGATCTATTAATTCTTTTACATTTTTATATTCTTTTTCCAGAACTTGGAAGAAAAGTTCTTTTTGGTCAAGGAAACCAGGATGTTTAACGAACGCCATATCCTTGGTAGCAGATTTAAAAACTGTTGATAATTTTACACCTTCGTAAGAATCTTCCCTGCTATTAAGAGAATTTAACATATCTTGTAAATATTCAGGGTAACTATCTTGATAGATATAATTAGTGGAACTCCTACCTATCATACGCGGGCGCCCAAAATATAATTCAGGCAAAAAATTTAAGCTTAAAGTACTGATATTGGTTAAATCATCCCATTTAACTTTAGAACCTGCATTATGATATTTTTGGAACATTTTAATTTGTGCTATTTTATAATGATAAGCATTCATTTCTTTACCAAGTTTTTCTACAGCACTTTGCATTGTTTGCCCGCTTTGTAAATTTTTTATTAAATTATCCTTAATATCGCGCATGGCAAAAACAAATAAAGGGTTTGAACCACCGTATTTTGTGTCTATTTGCGAAGGTAAATGAGTTTCAAAAATATTGGAGAGATTTGAAATTTCTTCTAATTCTCTCGGGTTTTCTTGGGCAATTTGGTTTAAATCTTTACCGTAGTATTTATACCATCTAAAATATGTTTCATCCCCTAATATTTCCTTCATTTTGAACTTTTCTTCTTCTGTTAAAGGTTTACCGCTGAAAAGTTCAGGAACAAGTTGTTTGTGTAAATCAATAAATTTTTGAACTTGATTATTGGTTTCGGGTTCTATTTTTATATTACCTACGAGCGGTACAGCCGCTAAAGCAAGCGGTGCTGCAGCTAAAGCCAAGCCAGATGAAAGAGAACTTAAACCGCTCAAAAGGAAAGTAATACCCAATACTGAAACTAAAATCGGTAACCAAAAACTTGAATCATGAACAGTTCCCGGTATACTGTTTACCCAATCCTCATCAGAATTAACGAATATTTTTTGTGCTTTCTCTTTTGCACCGATAGCTTCATATTGTGATCTTACATCTTTAAGATAATTAAGATCTGCTGATTTATCATACAATCTAAACGGTAATTCAAAATCTACCACCGTAACAACGAGTTTGTTATTTTCATCGCGTCTTATAAATAAATTATGCATTAAATCACCGTGAACGAAACCAGCGTCATTTAATTTTTTAAACAAATTAACAATTGCATACCACTCTTTATTTGTTATTGGTTTACCGTTTAAAGCGGCTTTGGCTTCAGCAGATACATCTCTAATATCACTAGTAATATTTCCCCACATATCTGTTTTCACTTTTTCCCCTAATAAAAATCCGGAAGTATTTACCGGGGAAGTTATTAAAGGTATTTTGACTCTTTTTTGGGCATTACGTACATTAAATAAAACTTGATCTTTTTCTCTTTCAACAGTCTGGATAATATCATCTGATAAATCTTCAAATTTAGTAGATAAAACTTTAGGATACTCAAAGATTATTGGAGAATTAGTATCTTGTAAATTATTTTCTCTTACGATTTTATCAATTAAAAACGTTCTGTCAACTTCCTCTTGTGTTGTTAACTTTAAATAAGCAAGAGGTCCATCTTTTCCTTCCATTTTCCAAACAGCATAAGCATTTGCACCTGAATTCTTACCCGCTGGAACTACTGCTACATATACAATATCATTTTTCAAATTTAATTGTTCTTTTTGCTTTATTTCGATATTATGTGTACTGGCAACATTAGTATTGCTTACAAAAAGAGGAAAAGATGCTAAAGTTAAACCAATACTAGAGAGAGCATCATTCCCTAAAGCCAAACTAAGGCTGGCTATACCCAAGGGCAATAAAGCTAAACCTGCATATTTGGAAATTTTGCCTAAAAGCCCTTTCTCTGTATTTGCAGCTTTTTCCCCTCCATTTTTTGAAAGAATATTACTTGCATAACTAAAAACTTCTTTTATGTGATTTTTATCACTTGCACTGCATAAATATCCTGCAAAATGTTTTTTAGCAAATAGATTTATAGCGCTATATTCAATTTCACCAAAAAGAATTACAGGGATATTTAATTTGTTATCATAAACATATTTTGCAATATCTTCCCCGCGCCCGTTAGGCATATAAAAATCAGTAAAAACGATATCATAATGATTTGGATCTTTCCCTAACCTTTTAATTACCTCCGCACCGGTATCCACGAAATCAATCTCTGCAATATATTTTGCATATGGGGATTGTCTTAAAAAATCTTTAATTTCTCTAAAAAACCTATAATTATCATTTGCCATTAAAATGCTCATCGGCCTGACTTTGGTATTAAATGGTACTGAATATACATCATCAATATAATTACCTTCCACAAAACCGGAAATATTTTCATCTGCAGGAATGTCATTTTGTTTTTCCCCTGTTTTTCCTTTAGCAGCATCCTCCATAAACATGATATAATCTTGCAAACGTTTTCTTGCAGCATCAGCAGGTAAATCGTAAGCAATAGATACAGCTTCGTCATGAGGTAAACCCCAAGCCTCGGCTTTCAATACTAAACTTGAGAGTGGTACAATAGCCAATGTAAAGCCAATATCAGTAGGTATACTAAATAAACTTAATGCCGTTAGACCAATTGTCGCACCGGTTACCGCAGCTGCTATCTTTAACGGGGGTAATTCCTTTTCTTTTTGTAATCTTACAAATAACGGTGCATTTGCAGGTATTGCAAATAAATTCTTTAACCCGGTAAAACCATCTGTAAAATTAGGTTTTACTTTCGGGATGCTTACCTTAAATGTGTTCGGGAAGTGGCTTACCGCACGGCCGCTTGAACCGATTT
>CAMUXX010000006.1 GCA_947164805.1 uncultured Elusimicrobia bacterium
GGACAAAATTAAGCAGATATAAAAAAATAATTAATATTTCCGCTTTAATATTCTTTTTGGCAATTGGTGCTTTAGTTGTACATTTCGGGGCGCAGCGTATGCAGTCCGTAAACTTCCGTTTATCTACTTGGCGTGCAACTTGGGATATGGTGCAGGCTACCCCGCTTACAGGAACAGGTTTTGGATCTTTTCAGGTAATATACCAGGCATATAAAAGGCCGGATATATTTTATATGGAAAATTTACATAATGCCGAAACACAGCATGCGGAAAACTTTTTCTTGGAACAGTGGGCAACTTTGGGTATTTTGGGGCTTGGATTATTTTTGTATTTAGTTTTTTATCAACTGAAAGGTGCTTTCAAAGCCTTTAGGTATTTTGAGTATACAGACGATAAGGAAACCGCGTATAACCTATTCGCCGCTTTAATGGCAAGCACGGCGATATATTTGCATAATTTGGTGGATGTGAGTATTTATTTTGTATCCACAATGTACTTTTTAGCATTGTTTAACGGTGTGCTGTTTAAATTATCTTACGGTGGTGTTGAGAAAAAGGAAAAGGAAACTACCCCCCAAAAGCGTACCGGTGTATTACCGGTAATTGTATGTGTTATGGCAAGCGCTTTTATTTTGTTTTTGATTATTTATGGTGAATATCAATTTGCAAAGGTTGCTTTATCAAACAATATTTTATTGCTTGCTTTGTATTGGGTATGTTCACTGGCAGCTTGTATGGGCGTTTTGTGCGGATTTGGCTATGTTATGTGGAAATATAAAAGGATATTCGTTGCCGTTTTACTCTCCTTAGCCGCATTTTTAATGTTCAAAGCTTTTGGTACTTTGCTCGCAGACCATTATTTGAGTATGGCATCTTCTATGATGATGCAAGGGAATCCTTCTTCGGGTATCATTTATACAAAGGCCTTAAGTTTAAACCCGTTTAGGACCAGTGTTAACCAGTTTAAGGCTTCATTTTTTGTAAATAGGTTTGATATGCGTAAAAAGTTTTTACCGCTGGAAGGCGATACTGAACCCATGACAGATTTTGAGCGTGCGGAAAAATATTATAAGAAGGAAATATCTTTAAGCCCTAACAATGCCTTGGTTTGGCATAACCGCGGCTTGTTTTACAGAAAAATGGCTGCGTATACAGGGCAGAAAGATTTCCTTGAAGGTGAGAAATATTATAAGCAGGCTGAGGCTTTTTTAAAACGCTCCTTGCATCTTGACCCTGTTTTTGATATCACTTATTTCCAGCTTGCGGATATAGCGGCAGTGCACAGAGATTTTAAAACTGCAAAGATTTGGCTTAAAATGTATATGAAAGGGCCTAAGGATGTCGTAAATCAAGAATATTTAGCCCAACATAAAAATAATACAAGGGCCCAAAGATTTTATAAAATACTTGATGAAGAAGAAAAAAAATTAAACGAACAAAATGCAAAATAAAATTTTGAATTTTATTACCTTGTGCAAAGGGCTGTGTTTTAGTATTTGTTTATTTGCTTGCCCTTTGATATTTTTGACAGGTACCACCCAAAATCCGTTTGCCGTGCAACCTTTGCTTTTAAGTATTTTCGGTGGTATTTTTATTTTATGTTATATAGTCGAAATATTAATAAATAAAGAGATAAATTTCCGTTATTCCAAATTAGATTTTATTTTAATTATTTTTTTATTTTCTTTATTGTTTTCTTTAGTTTTTAATTGCTTTTTGGGGAACCATAAATCAGCTTTGATAAATGAATTTCTGCGCAAATCAGATTATTTAATTTTCGGTTTAATATTCGGTTTTTTATTTGCTAAAATTGCGGCAGTAAAAGTAGATTTTGAAATTTCTTCTTATAAATTTTTCAAAAATATTTTTATTTGGTGTTTGGCTTGGCTTTTATGGAAAGTCCAGGCCAGTGTTTCGGTGGCGGTTTTAATATTCGGCGGTGGTATTTATTTGTGTTTTACCCATATAAAAAAATATGGGGTAAAAGAAATAGCCAATGTTTTGCTTGCCGTATGCTTTTGCGCCTGTTTATACGGCATAATGCAAACGCTAGGTATAGAATTGTTTTGGGTTTTGGATATATCAAAAGACTTTGGTACACGCCCTGTTTCAACTTTCGGTAATCCTAATTTTTTGGCTTCTTTTGTTTTGCTTTTTTTACCTTATTCTTTGTTTCTATTTTTGCAGGCAAAGAATAAAAAAGAAAATATAGCCCACGGTTTTATAACCTTAGTTTTGATTTTATTTTTAATAATATCCGGTACACGTTCCGCGTGGCTCGGTTTACTATCGTGTGCATTTATATTTTTGGTTTTGTCTAGAGAACTTAGAAAAATACTTTTAAGTAAATTTAGAAAAATTTTTATTTTGTTTTTAATATTTTGTGCATGTGCTTTCGGTTTAATACACGGTTTAAAAAATAAAGGTGTTTCTGCTCCGGGGGCTAGAGTAGAGGAAGTAAAACAAGTTCTAAATTTAAAAATATTTTCTTTACAAAGCAAGTATTTAATCCAGCCGCTGCATCAGCGTTTAATGATGTGGCATTGTGCTTTAAATAATTTTAAAAATTCCCCGATTTTCGGCCGGGGTGTAAATTCCTTCCAACTTAATTTCCCGTATTGTCAAGGTAAATTAATTGCTCAAAATCCTGCTTTAGATAAAATGAAAATGCAAGCCAATAATACCCACAATGAATATTTGGAAATACTATCAGACGGTGGTTTAATATCTTTTTCCGTTTATGTGTTTTTGTGGTTTTCATTTTTTATTGCTTTTAATAAAAAGGTAAAAAATTTAACTGATAAAGAAAGATATTTTTATCTTGCTTTAATATTTGGTTTAACCGGCGTTTTGATTGATAATTTATTAAATATAACTTTGCGCACTTTACTTGTAAGTTTTGCATTTTGGTTTATTTTTTCTTTGCTGAATAATTTGAATACTAAAGTCAAAAAAATAAATTTAAATAAAATTGCTTGTTGTATAATTTTTTTGTTTACTTGTTTTGTTCTTTATTTTTTAATTAGTTTACAGTCAAAATATTTTATGGCACAGATTTATGAACTGAACGGTTATAAAAATCTGGTGAAAGAAAATTATCATAATACCGTTTCCGATATGGAAAAAGTAATAAAATTATCTTCGCTTAAGCCAGACCCGTATTATGTTTTGCTAAATAGTTATGTAATCCTAAATGAACTAGATAAAGCCCAAGATGTCGCAGAAAAAGCAATAAGATTTTACCCCGCATATTATGAATTTAATTATCGCCTTGCTGCTTTAAATTATACGCAAAATAAACAGGAAGAAGCCCTAAAAAATTTGCGGGAAACTTTATTTTTATTACCTACATATACCCCTGCGGCCGAACTTTTTGCAAATATTTTATCAGGCCAAAATTTTGTTTCAAAAGAAGATAAAGAATTGCTTGAAAATTTAACTGATATTTTACCCTATGAACCCAATTTGCCTTCATATTTGGCAGAGATTTATTTCAAAGAAAATAATTGTGCCAAGGCCAATTTTTTTGCAACAAAAGCCTTGCATAAAAATATCTTTGATAAAACCGCATTAAAAATTTTTACTGATTGTAAAGTTGATAATACTGACCATAAATTTTTAACAAAAATTCAAGAATTTAATAAATTAAAAGATCAAATAAAATTAAAGCAAGATAAAGCCTTACTCAAAAATATTGAAAAGTTACAAACAGTATATGCAGATGAAGTTGAAGCAGTTTCTTTGCTGGCGGAATTTTATTTCAGGCAAGGGAAATATTGTAAAGCCTTGGATATTTTAAAACAGTATAAAGGTGATAGCTTTTTTGGTAAATCTTACAATTTTTCTTTATCTTTAGCTGCGCAAAAATGCGGGGATATAGAAATAAGCAGGCAGATGTTGGAGGACATTTTGTATTTTGATCCGTATGATGAATTTGCCAAAAACAGGTTAAAAAATGTTAATATATAATATGTGCTGGAAAAGTGCTTTACAAAGGCTATTAAATTGATATAATTATTTATATGGGCTTTAAGCCGGCTTTTAAAAGAGGAATTTTATGAAATTAAAATTTTATTTTTTTGCCACGTTGCTTGCCGTTTCTGTTGTGTTTTGCGGTTCTCTTTTTGCTTTGGATAATAAAGCGGATGAATCTTTGGCTAGGGGTAAAAGGCTTTTTGCTGACGGCCGTTACGAAGAAGCAATGGATAATTTTATAGATGTTTTTGTTAGCGGTAATTCCGACCAAATTGCTGAAGCTAACGAGTATGTAAATTTAATTCACTTTGATAGAGGGGGCGTTGTTGCTCCAAAACAAGTTCCTTATGATGAAGAGCTGGATAAAAAACAAAACTATTGGGTAAAAAGTAAATCTTCTCAGAAACAAACAATTACCAAAGATGGAAATGGGGAAACATTAAAACAAGTTTTTGTCAAAGAGGAAGAAGAAATGCTTGCAGAACCTCCAAGTTCTGTTCCTGAAGCTGATCCTTTCGGTTCTCAAAATAAAGCTAAAATTTCTTCAATTAAGGAAGAAACTGAATTGGCATTAAATGAAGTACAGAGTGAAATTTCCGAGGAAGTACCGGCAAATACAATGAAAGCACAAGAAAAAATTGCGCAAGAAGCCCCGGTAAAAGAAACGGAAGAAGTTTCCACGAATGTTCCGGTGGATATTGTAGAGGAAAGTGAAGGATCTCCTGTAAATATTTCTGAAGAAGACGCTGAAGAATTTGTCATTTTAAAAGGCAAAGCAAATGTAAAACCTGCAAAAAATATTATATCAAACGAAACATCTTTTCCTAAAGGCAGCAAAGTGAAACTTCGTTCCGAACAAAAGAAAGAAGAAAAACAGAAAAGACGCCAGTTAATAGACGCATTAGTCGCAAAATTAAATGCGGATGAAGATGTTCAAGTTTATATGCGTAATGGGCGTGTGGATGCAATAGACATTAATTCTTCCGCTTTGTTCTTAGGAAGAACAATGGATAAAGTTTCATCACCCATTTTGGATGAAGTATATGCGTTGATGATTTTGGAAAATTCCCCGGCATATGTTATTTTACCCGAGGGAAGTTATACTGACGATGTTACTTTACATGCTGTTCGTCAGGCTGTAGGGCTTAACACATATTTGATCAACCGCGGTATATCCCCGGCTAAAATGAGTTTGAATATGGGATTAACGACACAGGAACCTCCTGAAAAATTCAGTAATTTAGCGGGTATTTCAGTAGTATTTGATTATAAAGGTAAAACACAGTTAAAATCCAAGTTAAAAGAAAAGAATTTACCTCCTGTATTAAGTTTGGCTGTTTATCCGTTTAAAGAAATTACGCCTTCCGCAGGGGAAGTGTTTGTTATAGACTTTTCCGTTATGGAAGCATCTAACCGTGTTAAAGAATGGGAATTACAAATCGTAAGTCATGCTGCCGACGGTCACTATTATATAGCCAAACAACTTTCCGGTGATAATCCGGTAAGTTATCAAACTTTTTGGAATGGACGTAAGTTTTATTTCGGTCATTTACTGCCTTATGGTAAATATACTGTTGTTCTTAGGGCCAAGGATACTGCAGGGCGTGAACGTATTTTAAAACGTCAACTTGTATTAAAAGAAGGGCCTACTAATGAGGACAGTATTATTATAAAAACAGAATCTGAAGTGCTTAAAGCAGAAGAATTTAAAAGAATAAAAGAAGAACAAGAAGCGAAAAAAGCTAAAGCCCAAAAAGGTAGTGAGCAGAAAGATAATTTAGATTATTCTCAGAAAAGGCTTTGGAATAAGCCTTCTAAAAAACAGGTAGGAAATATAGAAGAGGTTGAAGAAACTGTTCAAAGTTCCTCAACTGTTATTACCAAAACGGAGAGTACGGAATCTCACTCTTCTGAAACGAGCAGTTCTGCTAACATTACTCAGGAAGAGAATGTAACCGGGGAATTAAATTCATATGATGAAACGGATGATTCTTCCATGGGTGTAAGTTCTGAAGAAGGATCTAATCCTTATGAAATTTAATAATAGGGGAATGTATGGATATAACTAATATTTTTGATAAGTTTTCAGGGATTAAACGTTCCGATTTTGTGGAATGTATAGGTATACATATATCCTTGACTGATGTTTATGTCGCACAGGTCACTACTGTCGCAGGTGGGATGGAGGTTAACTCCCTTATAAAGTTGCCTATAAGTGATGTTCCTCCCGATGCTTTAAGGCCGGCTGATTTAAATGAAGAGTTTTTTGCTACTACCAAACATTGGCTTGATCCTATACAAAAAATTATAGAAAATAGAGATTTCAATACAAAAAATGTTGTTGTTTCATTGGATCCCGCTTTTTGCATACATAGGCATTTTGTAATACAAAATGTTGCACGTTCTTATTGGAAACAAACTATACCGCTCCAGGCAAGAAAGTATATACATTATCCTTTTGAGAAGGGTGTTTATGATTTTTATGTGTATCCTTTTAATGCCCCTTTAAGTAAGACACAAAAGCTTGGTGTAGTTTTTTGTATGACTTCTTCAAAAATAGTTTCTGCTTTGGAAGCCGGAATGAAAAAAATAGGCCTTAATCTTGTTTCGGTGGAGTGTTCTGTTCTTTCTACCTTCCGTTTATTAACACAAATAGATAAAGAAAATTCCGAAAACAAAGGTATTATATATGCAAATTTTACCTCTGACCAAGGCCAGTTCTTATTTGCTTTAAACGGTGTTCCGTTGATGTTTAGGGAAGTAGAAGTTCAAAAAGCTTTAGGATCGCGAAATAGATTAGAAATAACAAATTGTATGGATTTTATTTCCAAGCAACTTGAAAAAAATCCTTTTGAAGACGTAGCCATAGTATCCGATGACGGTGAGTTTTGGGTATATATCGTTGAAGGCGAAGTAAAACAGCATGTCCGCTTAAACAAAATAAGTGAAGTTTTCGGTTTCCGCGTGGAAGGCTTTGCGGAAATGGCTGTTTTGGGCGCCTGTTTAAAATTTGTAAATAAGAAAGTACCGGATATAGATTTCTATAAAAGTAATAGATCTTCAGATGAAGAAATAAGGGCTACAACATTTGCTTGGCTGCTTACTGCCGCTATAGTAGGTGTTGTTATATTTTATGCTTTGTTTATGCAGATAACTTCCGTTATTACGGCAGCACAGTTAAAAGCCAATAAAAGGGAGCAAAAAGAAGTGGCTGATTTCCAAGGGTTATATGCAGATCAGATTAAAACTAAAGTTGCCAATTTAAAATCCAATCAAAAGAAATTGGATAATTTGTTGGTGGAACCGTATTTCACTAAAAAACTATCTGCTTTACCAAGAACATTACCGGAAGATATTTGGATTTCTTCTTTTGCAATAAACAGTCCTTTTGATTTTGATATTAAAAAGAAAAATACGAATATGGTTATTGAGGGTGTTGCAAGCAGTATTTCAGGTAATAAAGAGGAATTAGCTTTAGGTAACAGATTTAAGTCGAATTTGACCGCTGACTCGGATTTTTCTGATTTATGTAAAAAATCTGCTACTATAAACTATAATATTGATAGTTCTTTAAAGAGTCAGGGTAATACCTTTGTTTTAGGTACAAAATTTACTGTAAAATGTGGGAATGAAAAAGATGAAGATAAGTGATTTAAAAAATGGAATGAGTGACGCAGTCTCCATGATGAGAGACAATAATTTCCGGCCTTTTTTAAGACCTTTGTTAGTGTTGATTGTGGTAATGGTTGCAGCATGGTTTTTACATAAAGGTACGGCTTCGCAAATATCTGATATGCGTAAGAAAGCAGATGCCCAAGCAGCTGAAGCGGAAAATAGAGAGGAGTTTTTAAAAAACAAATCCAAATACACTAAATTAATAGAGCAATTGCCACCCAATTCCCAAAAATCATTATGGCATCCGTCCCAGATAATTTCTATTAAAGAGAAACTTGGATTATCCGGCGGGGCTCTGACTAATGGAAATGAAGTGCAAACTACTGATGGTGTATTTACAATTTCATCTATTCCTATTAAGGGTGAATTAACTTATGAGCAAATCGGGCGTTTGCTTGAGGCAATAGAAAATAACCCCAGTTTTATGCGTATTTCAAATTTGAAGATAAGCCGTAAACCCGGCGAATTGGAAAAGTTGCTCGTTACATTTAATACAAATACTGTCTTTGTGCAGGATAAGGACTTCCCTACACTGGTTGGAGGTAAAAAATGATAAACAGATTTTTTGGTAAATTTACATGTTTAATTTTATCTTTTATTCTTTTCACTTCGGCTGTGGCTTTTGGGCAGAGAATTACAAAAGATGGGGAGGCTTCTTCCTTTGCCGATAATAAAGGAACAAATGTAAAGAAAGTATCCTTTAATCCTATAAAAAGAAACCCGTTTTTATCAAAAGAAGAAGTTATAAAAATAGAGCAGATGAGGAAAGCGGAATTGCGTCGTTTAGCTGAAGAAGAGGCAGAAAGAAAGCGTAGAGCTGAAGAAGAGAGAAAACGCCTTTTACAGCAGAAAATTCTTGAAGAAGAAATAAAGCGTTATCCTGCCAGGGCAATCATGAATAAAATTCGTGTTGATGGTATTATGGGCAGGGAAGCAATTGTAAACGGCGAAGTAGTTGGTATAGGCGCTAAAGTTTTAGGAGCAAAAATAGTTTCCATAACAGATGATTCTGTTTGGTTTACTTATAAAGGGCAAAGATTTGAAAGGAAATTGCCTTTACTGTAAGATTTGTAGTTTAAGAAATAGGAGGAAGTTAATGAAAAAAAGTATAGCATTCACTTTGGCACTGGTGTTTGCATCGTTTCTTTGTGCACAAGTTGCTTTAGCACAACAAGGAACGAAAAATTCAACAGGGCCGAAGATAGACGTAGTAGACGAAAATTACGGGGAAACTGCAAAAGCCAAAGTTGAGCAATCTGCAGAATCCTCTTTATATAAACGTGGGGAATCTGTTTCTCCGTTAGATAGAAAAGTAACTATCAGGGTTAACAATGTCCCAATAGGTACTTTTTTAAACAGTATTTCTGCCCAATCAAAGATTAACTTTATTATGGGGGAAGAATTTTCAGGTAAGAAAATTTCTGCCTCTTTAACAAATGTTACTGTAAGGGAAGCATTGGATACTCTTTTAAGGGTACAGGGTTTAACATACCAAAGAGTTGGTAAAAGTGATTCTTATGTTATCACAAACCGCTCCGAAGAAGCCCCAAATACTATAACAAAAGTTTATACTTTAAACTATGTATCTTTGCAGCCTAATACTTCTTTATCCACTGATTTAAATTCAGTTATGCCTGCTGATGTAACGAGCAGTAGTTTTAACGGTGGTTCAGGAACCTCATTTAATGTGTTTGACAGTGCTTCAAGCGGCGGTGCAGGGTTCTCCTTAAATAATTCCAAACAACAAACTATTTCAGGAGATGGCAGCAGCGCTATTTTAGGTGTTATAAAAAGTGTACTTACAAAACAAGGTAAAATTGCTATTGACTCCAGAACAAATAAACTTATTATTACTGATGTTCCGGAAGTTTTCCCGCAGATAGAAAGTATCTTAGATGAACTTGATATTAAAGCCCCTCAAATTTTAATTGAAGCCCAAGTAATTGAAGTTTCAAAAGGAAGCGGTTATGATGTCGGGTTTAACTGGAATCTTGAAGGTACATTTACCGGCGGTAAAACACAAATGCCTTGGAATTACTTCGGTGCAAGGGAAGGTAATAGATTTTTAAGATATTTCGGTGTAATAGCAGCCAATGAAACAAGTGCTACTGCCCCGGAATTAGACTGGACTAATTTTACAGTTATCTTTAAAGCTTTAATGCAAAACCAAGAAGCACGTTCCTTGGGTAAACCGAAAGTTATTACAATGAATAATAACCAGGCAATGGTAACTTCTTCAAGGGATGCTTCTGTAGGTAAAATAACAAGGGATACGGGCAGCGGTTCAAGCGGTACAACAACAACAAGCGGTACCGAAAGAAAAAGAATAGGTTTAACTTTGACTGTAACACCTCAAGTTAATAAAGAAGGTTATGTTACTTTAACGGTTTTACCTTCATATTCAGATCTTGTTGCATCTGAAACAGGTGATACTTACGATACGGTCACCCGTGCCGTTACTACGCAAGTTCGTGTAAAAAGTGGCCAAACAGTAGTATTAGGCGGGCTTTTGCAGTCAACCGAAAAAGAATCAACTTATAAAGTACCTTTACTCGGTCAAATTCCCGTACTTGGCTGGTTGTTTACTTCTAAACAGAAAACCAAAAGTACTACGGACTTGGTTATATTCATAACACCGACAGTGTTATCTGAATAAGCAGTTTTATAAATTGGAAGGATCGTTAGTATGGCAAAACAGTTGATAGATATTTTAATAGAAAGCGGTAAATTGACACAAGAGGACCTTAAAAAAGCTGAGCTTTATGCCAAACAAAATGAAGTGTCTTTAAATGATGCTTTAATTTCTTTGGATATAGTTAAGGAAGAAGAAATTACGCAAGCAATATCTAAGCAACTTTCAGTGCCTTATGCCAGTAAACAAAACGGTATTTTGATACCTGAAAAGGATCAAAATCGCAGTAAGTATATCCCGGAGAAGTTTGCGCGTGAAAATGTGATTTTGCCATTGGTCGTGGAAAATAATACTCTAGCTGTTGCTTTAAACGATCCTTCCAACGTGTTTTTGTTGGATAATCTTAGAATGATGAGCGGCCTTGAAGTACAGCCTTTTATTGCAAGTAAATCGCAGTTATTTCAGGCTTTGGACGCTCTTTATTCTAAGAAAGATTTACTGGCAGAAGTTATATCCGAATCTAAAGGGGATACAGAGACAAGTTCCACTGAAAGTTTAGATGAAATTTCTGCCCCCGGTTCTAAAATTGACTTAGATAAAGAAGTTTCAGGAACAGGTACACACTATGTTAAAATGGTTAATGCCATTTTACGCCAGGCTTTAACAGAAAGGGTTTCTGATATTCACTTGGAATTATTTGATGAAAGGGTCAGTTTGCGTTTTAGAATTGATGGTTCTTTGTATGAAAGAACCTCACCGGCGAAGGAAGATGTCGGGGCCATTATTTCGCGTATTAAAATTTTGTCAAAGTTGGATATTGCTGAAAAACGTTTACCTCAAGATGGAAGTTTTGCAGTAAAGTTCCAAAATAGAACAGTTGAATTCCGTGTTTCTGTATGTCCTACGGTATTTGGTGAAAAGTTAGTTATTCGTATTTTGGATAAGGGTACCAGTGAATTAAATCTTGATAAACTGGGTTTTGAACCTAAACAGAAAAGAGACTTTTTGGAGGCTGCTGCTTTACCACACGGTTTGATTTTTTTGACCGGTCCTACAGGTTCCGGTAAAACTACTACATTAAATGCTGTGTTGACTTCAATTAAAAGTTCAGAGTATAATTTTATGACTTTGGAAGACCCGGTAGAATATAAATTATCGGGTATCAGCCAAGTTCAGGTAAAACCTCAAATAGGTCTAACATTTGCTGCCGGTTTGCGTTCTTTCTTGCGTCAAGACCCAGATGTAATACTGGTGGGTGAAGTCAGGGACTCGGAAACTGCAGAAGCTTGTTTAAAAGCTGCTTTAACAGGGCATTTGGTGTTTTCAACTCTGCACACCAATGAGGCTATAGGTGCTGTACCCCGTTTGATAGATATGGGTATAGAACCTTTTTTACTTGCAAGTTCCCTTGCATTAGTAGCAGCCCAGCGTTTGGTGAGGGTTCTTTGCCCTTATTGCAAAACTCCTTATGTTCCGGGGCCAAGTGTTATAGAACAAGTTATAAGGGAATCTGCTTTACCCTCTAAAGATAAGGCTACTTGGACATTTTTTAAGGCAGTAGGCTGCCCCAAATGTTCGGGAACGGGTTATTTAGGCAGAATTTAGGGTAAATGAAAATATGCGTAATACAATTTACCAAACTAAAGATTTAATTGAACTTAAAAAGGCTTCCCAAAGTACAGGGGCATGGAATTTACGTGCAAGCGGTTGGAGGAAAGCTGTAACCGGTATTACTACTGTTGAAGAAGTTCTTGCCGTCACCCTATCAAATGAATAAAAGGAGAAAATATGCCAAAATTTAATTGTACGGTTCAAGATCCTAATGGCAGATATGTTAAGAGTTCTGTAACTGCCGATAGTATGGAAAAGGCAATTTTTGCCTTGCAAAATAAAGGTTATATTATTTTAGAAATTAAACCGGAGAAGGAGAGAACATCTCTTTCTTCTCTGTTTAGTGCAGCGCGTATTGGTTCCAAAAAGATAAAAGGGCATGTTTTAGCCTTCTTTGCGGAACAACTTTCCACCTTATTAAGCGGTGGTGTTCCTTTAATTAGGGCTATTTCACTTTTGGGTGAATATGCAACTGATAAGAATTTCGGTCCTGTTTTAGTGGCAGTAGCGCGTGATATTGCCGGTGGTAATTCTATGCATGAGGCCCTTGCCAAATTCCCGGTAGTATTTGACCATACCTGGGTTTCTATGATTGAATCAGGTGAAGTTGGCGGGCATTTGGCTGATGCCTTAATGCAAGTAGCAAAATATGTTAAATCAAAAGAAGCTTTAAAAAATAAGATTATTACAGCCGTTACATATCCGGCAGTGTTATTTTTAATGGCTATGGGTGTGTTAGCGTACTTCGTGGTCGGTATTGTTCCTACTTTTGAAGAAATTTTTAATGACTTTGATATAGAATTGCCTACAATAACAAAGGTCGTTTTAAAAATTTCCCATACGGTAGCAAATCATTGGTTTTTGCTATTTATGATATTTGTTATCATAATTGTTATATTCCGTGTGCTAATTTCCACTCCTTCCGGCAGGAAAGCTTGGCATAAATTCCATTTAACTATGCCGATATTCGGTAACTTTATTTCTAATATTTATTTTGAGAAGTTGCTCAGTAATATGTCTACTTTGTTAAACAGCGGTGTAAGTATTATTAATGTTTTAAGTGTTATGGAAGAATCTTTTGCCGGTAATGTTATCATAAAGGAGGCTATAGTTTATACAAAAAATGAAGTTGCTTCAGGTAAAAGTTTATCGGAGTCTTTCAGAAAAACAGAGGTATTCCCTGGATTAATGACAGAAATGATGCTAATGGGTGAAGAATCAGGACGTTTACCAAGTATTATGGAAACTTTATCACAATTTTATCAGGAACAGGTTAACCAATTTTTGGCACGTTTCTCCGCTTTGATAGATCCTATTTTGATTGTAGGTATCGGCTCAATAATTGCTGTTATTGTGTTATCAATTTTCTTACCGATATTCAAGATGTCACAAATCGGAGGGTAAATTGATGATAAATAAAAAAGGATTTACTTTAATAGAGGTTGTAGTAGTTGTTTTGGTTATTGCTACGCTTGCTTTGCTGGTTGTACCTTCCTTCAAAAACTCTACTTTGACAAATAAGATGGAAAAATCTAAAGTCGGCCTTGTTGAAGTTACCACGGCAGTCAAATTGTATAATGAAGTTAATTCTAACGATATCCTTACAGGTTCTTTTGACAGAGAAATGTATGAGAAATTAATAGATTCCAGCCAAGGTTATGCATATTTGCAAAGTCCCGGAAGGTGGGGAGAGGGAGACAGCGATTTCTATGCTTTAAAAGATACGGACGGTGTTATGAATTGCCGTTATACGATTAACCCAGATGCTACAAAATTGTCACAGGTAATATGTCAATTTGATAAAGTTGATGAATCAGGAACTGAATGTTATAAATTTTATATAGAGAAAACTAATCCCGCCGTTATAAAAAAGGAGTCAAATCAGGAGGATTGCAGTGGCTTTTGATAAAACAAATAAAAAAGGTTTTACTTTAATGGAGTTACTTGTAACAGTAATTTTGGTCGCGGTACTTGCAACTTATGCAGTTTACTATTATACTGATATTATGAGGGAAGGTGAAGTCAATGCCGCAAAAGGTAAATTGGCGGCTTTGGGAGGTGCCACTGCAAGATATATTTTGGAGAAAGGAGAATTTCTTCAAGCTAATGATGAAATTGAAATTTCTGAAGAATTCGTTGCACAACAAGCTTGCGGTGCTGATAACAATAAAGCAAAGGATATATTCCGTTGCGGATATGCAGAAAAGAGTTTAGGGTTTGATGACCATTTTGATTTTTATTTTTCAAGAAAACCTTGCGGTATAAATGAAGCAATACCGACTACGGTTTTTATGGAACCAAAAGATGATGAAGATTCCGATGTATATCCTGCTTGTGCTTATTTTGATCCGGACCAAGATAAAGTAATAGTGGGGGCACAATGATAAAAACAAAAAAAGGGTTTAGTTTAGCTGAAATGGTTGCCGTAATAGCTATCTTGATGGTGTTGGCAGCTTTGAGTCTCCCTTATGTAAGGGGATATATAGATGATTCCTATAACGGGAAAGCATTAATTTATATGAGGGAACTTAATGAAGCGCGTTTGAATTTTGAAAGAGATTACCCGGGCACTACAGTAACCGGTTCACCGGTAGTTACGGCAGGAACTAATGATTGTAATATAGATGATATTTATAATGGTGGGACATTAAATATAAGTGTATCAACGATACAAAATTGTCACTATTTATTACCTATTTCAGAATCTTTAAATGATCGTTATACTTTTGAAATAGGCGGTGATTGTGACATTGAAGGATGTAGCAATGCAGCAGTTAGCATGACAGGTGGCGATGCTGCCGGTAAATATAAAGATAAATGTGCATGTATAGATTCTTTGGGTAGGGTTTATAAGCAACAATAATAAAATACACTTTAAAAGAAAGGGTAGATTTATGAATAAAAAAGGATACACAATAATGGAAGCAATTGTTGCCATGTTTTTGGTTGTTGTCATGGTTGGGGCTGTATTTTCTGCTCTAATGTCAGGGCGTAGGGCAATAGTGACTTCCTCTGAAAGGGAAGAAGTCCTTTATAGCGTACAAAGTGCTTACGGCATGCTAAAAGATTGCCGCGATTCAAATTCATGCCATTTATCTACTTTGACCGATTGTACTATTAGCCCCAGTACCAATCTGTACAGCGGTGAACATAATTTAAAGGGATGTGATCCTTTATTTACTTTTGAATTTAATAGTTTATGTAAGGGGGCTACTGCCAGTAATGATGTAGGTGTATTTAAGTATAATGTTACTGCACCGACTGATGTACATCTTAAAGTCCCTTTCTGTACTACGCCGGGACCATGTTCGAGTACATTATATCAGTTAAATGGTGTTTATGATTTAGCCATAACAACACAGTGTACGGAGCTTTTATGACAAAGAAAGGTTTTACTTTAATGGAATTATTGGTTTCCATCTTTATTACCGGGATGGTGATGCTTTCTTTGGTTGCGATGTGGCGAAGTTCCTCAAATCATACCGCACAAGCGCAAAGGCAGTCAATTATAAGAAATGAAAGCACGATTTTCTTGAGAAAGATTTATTCAGATTTTGTTTCCGGCAGTGCAATTCTTTGCCCAGATGCTGGTTTTTCTATCAGTTGCGGTACTGGAACCGATCCTATCTATTTGGCACTAAAAGAAGCGATTGTAGATCCTAAAAACACTAATAATCTTATTAGAATTACAGAAAATGTATGCGGGGCTTCCCATAATCAATGGGCTACCAGTACAAATGTTGATGCGATTTCCCAACGTTGTATTAAACCTTCTTATGCCTTATATAAGGCAGTATCGGTGACAGATGGGATACAAGAAGGGAGAACAGATATTTACAGATGCAGTAACACATTTCTAGAT
>CAMUXX010000007.1 GCA_947164805.1 uncultured Elusimicrobia bacterium
ACGGTTTAAAGGCTTAAAATACCATTTTGTCCTTATTTTTTGCCAGAAACTTATGGGGGTAAAAAGTAAATTTTCCCCGCTTAACAAATCTTCTAAATTACTGTAATTTTGCTTTTCTTTACCGGAAAGATGATATTTGTAAATTATAAAAGCCCTGTAATAAATATGCTGATTATAAACTTTCTGTAATTTGTTATTTTCGCGTGCAAAATTTTTATAATAATTTACCCAATTTTTAAACTGATTTAAGCTGATACCGGTATAATTATTTTGAGTATCGGAAGATCCATGAACACGATAATAAATATAACTATCCGCAAAAATGCAATTATTACCTTCCCCGGCTATTTCAATTAACATAGGCCAATCGTAAATTTTGCCAAAAATTTTATATAAATTTTCAGCAGAAATCTTTTTATATAAATCAGATTTTAAAATAGAACCGCTCCAACTTGCTGCAGGCCTATCCCAAAAAGAAAGAGCAAAATCCCCTTTATCATTTATCAGCCAATGCTTAGTTCCGCGACAGTATTTAATTGTAAGGGGGAAACGTCCACCATGGAACAATTTTAATTTAGCAAAAATTCCGTTAATATTAGGGTAAGTATTCAGTATTCTTAAAGCATTTTGCAGATAATTTGGTGCCAGCAAGTCGTCATCATGCAAAGTTAAGGCATATTTTACACTATCCAATAAACTGTGCAATTTACGCAAATTAGCGAGCATCGGATGAGCGTCATCCCTATCCGCCCTATTATCTATATAATGAATCTGCGGGAAAATTTTTTCTATCAAATTTTTTGTTTCGTCATTTGTGGAATTATCCAAAACCCAAATATCCCAAGGCCCGCCCTCTTGCCACAAAAGTGTTTTCAAGGTCATTTGCAAAAGGCTCGGCCTATTACAGGTCGGCACAAAACAACGAATATCCTTATTTGTAAACATTCTCTTTTATAAACTTATAAAGCCTTTTTACACCGATTTCTAAAGGCGTAAAATTAAAATTAGGTACTTCTTCTAATAAATTTTCCGGCGCGCCGCTATATTCGTTTGCTAATCCTTCTTTAGCAATAATTACAGGCTGATTTGCCCCGGCAATTTTATTAACAATATCTGCCAAAGTTTTAAGATCTACCGTAACAGGCGGCACCATATTTATAAATTTATGTTTTGGCAAATTTGTTATAAAACGGCAAACAAGGCGGCATAAATCGCCAACTTCTAAATAAGAAAACACCACATTTTGTCTAATTGTTATTGCTTTATTTTCAAGCACACAATGTATAGCATGCGTTATAAAACGGGTATTTACCTCATTTGGGCCGTAAACACCGAATAGACGTAAATTCCATACATTAGAGTGTTTTTTTATTTCTTGGCTGATTAAATATTTTGCACGTCCATATAAATCTGCAGGGGGGGTATTTTTCCAGGCTTCATCTTTTGCCAGCACGATAGGTAAACTTTTATCAAATTCCGCCCCGGAACCAAAAGTAAAAATAGGTTTACCATTACTTACTGCGATAAAATTATTAGAAATTTGCATGTTTTTTTCAAAAATATCTTGCGGAGGAACAGAGGTATTTATACCGTAAAACCCTGCTAAAATAAAAATATCCGGGTTATACTTCTTAATCAAATTTTGAACAGTTTTTGAGTCGGAAAGATCATATTGGCTACTTCTAGGTGCAATGACTTTAAAACCTTGATTTTCCAAAAAAGGTTTTAAATTCTTTCCTATAAACCCGCCTGAACCGGTTAATAATATAGTTTGCATTTTACTCCAAAGTTTTTTCAATAATATATCTTGGGCGTTGTTTTGTTTCCAAATAAGTTTTGCCAATATATTCCCCAATAACTCCAATAGATAATAATTGTAAACCGCCAAGCAGCCAAATTGAACAGATCAAACTGGCATATCCGGGCACAGGCACATTACCTAAAATTTTTGCTATAAAGACATAAACAAACATTAAGGAACTTAAAACAGCAATAAAAAACCCTAAACAACTGATAAAACGGATAGGATAAATACTGAAAGAAGTTATACCGTCAAAAGCAAATGCCAACATCTTTTTTAAGGGATACTTTGTCTCTCCTTCAATTCTTTTACTGCGTTCATAATATACACTGGCAGTTTTAAAACCTAATTGTGCTACAATAGCACGCAAAAATAAATTACTTTCTTTGTGTTCGGATAATGCTTCCAAAGCCCTTTTTGACATCAGCCTATAATCGGCATGATTGTAAATAATATTGACTCCCATAAATTCCATTAATTTATAGAATAACAAGGCAGTATTGCGCTTAAAAATCGTATCTGTTTCTCTTTTAGAACGAACACCAAAAACTATCTCAGAACCTTTATTGTACTCACTTATAAACCCATCAATAGCATTAATATCATCTTGCAAATCAGCATCAATAGATATAGAAAAATTACATTTATCTTTTGCGAACATTAATCCGGCAAATAAAGCACGCTGGTGTCCGCAATTTCTGGACAGTTTTAAACCGGTAAAAATCGGATTTTGCTTATGTAAGTCTTCAATAACAGTCCAAGTTTTATCTTTTGAGCCGTCATCTACAAAAAGAATTTTACTTTTATCTGAAATCTTGCCTTTTTTTATCAATTCTTCAACCTTAGCAAAAAACACCGGCGCGCTTTTAGGCAGGGCTTCTTCCTCATTATAACAAGGTACAACTAAATATAATATTTTTGCCATTTATTTCTCCTTGTAAACATTATATGATTTTTGGTATACCAGCAAAATTAATTTTGCTATACATTTAGGCCAAAATTTACAAAACATTTCAAAATCTTCTTTGTGTCTTATACCATTTCTGGTATAATTGCTGCTGGCAGCCTCATTAGAAACTCTATAATAAAATAACGGTTTATTAATATAAATAAATTTACCTTTTAATTTGGCTATTTTAACGGCTGCTTGCCAATCCAAAACTATTTTGTATTTACTCTCCCATAACGGAGAAGATATTTTATTTTTATTATAGCAAACAGAAGGTGTTTTTATTGACATTCCTAATGATAATGCAAATAACCTTACTATTTTACTACCCGGTAATAATAAAACAGGTAAATTTAATAATTTATGTATAAAAGAATTTATGTTACCACTTTTTTTGTTGCCTTTGATAGTTTCCCAGTTAGTATGTATAAGCAAAACATCATCATCAAAATATTCGGAAATTTCTTTCAGGTAATTATTATCATATACATCATCCTGATGGCATAAAGTAGTAAACTGGGTTTTTGATACAGATAAAGCAAAATTCCAATTATCTGCCATATCACCCTTACCGTTGTTAACCGCTAAAGGTAAATTATATCTATCAGCTAAATCTGTTATATATCTGTTTGGGGTAGAAGTAGAAATAATAACATTTGACTTTATATTTTGATTTATGACAGATTTTATACAATCCTCTAGGAAAGAAGATCTTTTATAAGCCATTATAACGAAGGTATGATTTGTTATTTTTTCTTCCATAATTTTACTTGTAATATAAAATCTTTCATTCCGTCTAAACATAACATTATAAATATTACTAAGCATGACAAACGTGCACAAAAATTATCCATTAAAACGGGATATCCGCCGGGCGTAAATATGGGGGCTTGGGCCGGAATATTTAGCATAAATATCAAACAAAATAAAACCAAGTATATCAAGTCACAAAAACCGTATTTTTCTTTTTCATTTAAGAAATAAAGCAAGGGAATTATCATAAATAACAAGAGATAAGTGTAACTTATTTGAGGAATTAAAACCATAAGCAAGCATAAAATTGCTAAAGTTTTCCATTTACTTTTGATAAAATATGCCGAAAATGCCCCAACAGGCAAAATGAATACGGATAAAACAAAAAATATTTTATTTAATATTGGGTATTCCTGCCTAAAAACCGCATACACAAGCATCTTTAAAGTGGAAGATAAGGACAATAAATACCCATAACCTCCGTTTGCTGCATTTTGTGAATTTAATTTTAAATTGCGGGACAATAAAAAAATACTGTCAATTCCACCTAGCCAAATTAAAGGAACAAAAAACCACAACGAAGTATATAAGCCCAAATAAAATACTTCCTTAAATTTTTTATCTTTCAAAAGCAATAATCCTAGAACCGCCGGATAAATTTTAATATTTATTGCCAAAGCAAGCGAAAGCAAAGCCAAATGCCTAATATACTTTTTGCTACTATCATAATACATTACAAATAACAAACTAAAAATTACAGCAAAAATTACATAGTTTCCACGTTCCAACCAATGTAAAAATGGCGCAGAAAATAAAATAAAAAAACAAAATAAAAATTTAGTTTTTTTATTTCCCGTCTTTTTAACCCATAACATTGAAAATAATGAAGTTACAGAAGTAAACAAAAATATCAACAAACATATTATAGCAATATGGTAATTTAAGAATTGTCCGCCTCTCATATTGTGTGAAAATACTTCACTGAAACCTGAACCCAAAACGCAGGTTACAAATACAACTATCGGCGGATATAAGTTTAGAATATTATAATAAGCTGTTTTTAAAGTAGCAGCACCGGCCCAAGAAATCGGGTTATAAAAATCCATAAAAGAATCCCAAGGATCTACAAGTATAAAAAACAAATACAGCCATCTTTCAAAACCAAATACTGTTAATGATAATAAAAATAAACAAATACCACAAAACATTATATAGCAAAATATTTTAAAAAACTGGTCTGGCGCCCATGTTTTTTTAGTTATAAAAGAAAAATCTATCTGTTTATTCAAATTCATAAATGAGTACTTAAAAATTTATTCTTTCCTTCTCAATTACCACCGGGCGGTGCAAAACTTGTTTTAAAACCGCCCCCAAATATTCACCAATCACACCGATAAAAAACAGTTGCATGGAAGAAAAGAAAAATACTGCAATAAGTATTGGTGCCGTACCCATAGGGAAACTGTCCCAATACAAAAGTTTTAAAACCAAATATGTAAATGCAAGTAATAGACTTAATGCAGATAAAACAAACCCTACAAATGCCGCTAAACGTAGCGGTACTTTACTGTGATTTGTAAAACCTATCATTGCATTATCATAAAGAGTATAAAAATTGTTTTTTGTTATACCGCGTTTGCGCTTTGGTTGAAGAAAAGGAACCGTGGTTTTTTGATACCCCAGTTCGCACACAAGCCCGCGCAAATAGGGATAAGGATCATTTATTTTACGAAATTCATCCACCACTTCTTTATCGTAGAGACCAAACCCTGTACAATTCTGTAAAAGGTCAGCGCCGCTGTCGTTTGCTTTATTTAAAAGCCAATAATAAAATTTACGAATCGTAAAAAACATGAAACTTTCCTGTGATTTTTTCTTTTGTGCAAGCACTACTTTATTGCCCTCTTCCCATTTTTTAATAAATTCCGGTATCAGTTCCGGCGGATCTTGCAAGTCAGATGCCATATAAATTACGGCATCACCCGTGCATTGCAAAATGCCGTAATAGGGGGAACGTATATGCCCAAAGTTCCGTGCATTCAAAATAACTTTAAAATTTTTATCGCTAGCTGCAATTTGGCGGAGTTTTTGTGCTGTACCATCGGTAGAAGCATTATCTAAAATGATTTGCTCATAATCATATTTGCCTGCAAACTTTGCCATTTGTTCTTTAACTTTATTATAAAGAACTTCAACATTTTCTTCTTCATTAAAAGCACTTGAAATGATTGAAATTTTCTTCTTCATATCTTGGCATTTTCCTCCATTTCTTCACGGCTCAAAAAGGGGTACATGTCTTCCAAACTCGGGCTTATCATAGTTCCGTCCGGCAATTTCTTAGCGGAAAGTTTCGGGGCAAAAATATAATCTTTTTCAAGCATTACTTCGCAAACAAGGGACCCTTTTTTAGAAAGCACTTGTTTTAATTTCGCACCCAAATCTGCATTTTTATTTATACGGACATAAGGCAAATCAAACCCAGCGGCAATTTTTTTAAAGTCAGGCAGGCCAACACCCGTTTGCTTATTACATGCCGTGAAACGGCCGAAAAAATTACGTTGTGTTTGAATAATTGAAATATAACCGCCATTATTTAAAATAAAAATTTTTATAGGTAAATTATAATTTTTTACCGTCTGTAATTCCTGCAAGTTCATCATTATTGAACCATCGCCTTCAAGGCAAATAATTTCCTTTTTTGCAGCTACTGCCGCACCGATTGCAGCAGGTAAGCCGTAACCCATAGAGGCATCACCCGAGTTTACAATCATACGCTGATTTTGTTTAATTTTAGTGGCTTGAAACAAAGCAACACAGGCGGTTCCGTTACTTGCAACAACATTTGCCCCATTGGGTAAACTTTCAGTCAATTTTTCCATAAATAAATAAGGATTTACCGGGTTATTCTGCTTAATTTTAAATTCTTTTAAGGGGGGGTATTTAGCTTTTAATTTTTGGCAATGTTTACACCAAGTTTCCAAATTTAATTTAATGGCATTTTTAAATAAAGCCGGAATAAAATCTGCCAAATCAGCACATACGGAAATATTGGGTTTTACCGTAGGTTTTTTAAGTTCCGCGTTATCAATATCAACAATAATTTTTTTTGCATTTTTGGCAAAATTTTCATAATTATAACTTGCTTGGCGGATATTATTCCTTGTACCTAAAAATAAAATAGTATCAGCTTGTTGCAAAACAAAATTTCCGGCCCTTTGCCCGATAGTTCCGATACGCCCGATAAAATAAGGTGAATCGGTTTCAATCAAATCAAACCCGTTCAAAGTGCTGACAACCGGAATATTTAATTTTTTAACAAGTTTTTTAAAATTTTCAATTTGTCCGGCAAGACGGATACCATGCCCGGCTACAATTAAAGGTTTTTTTGCTTTTTTGAAAGCAGAAACAACTTCTCTAATTTTTAAATTATATTTTGGTTTTTTAGGGGGGGTAAAACTTTTTAATTTTTTCTCATCAATCAAAGCGGCTTGAATATTTATCGGAATATCTATCCAAACAGGGCCTTTGCGGCCTGTTGTTGCCTCATAAATTGCGCGCTCAAGGTGATATTTAATATCTTCCGCTTTTGTAACCATAACCGAATATTTGGTAATAGGTTTTACTACTGAAATAATATCAACTTCCTGGTCACCGAGTTGCCTTAACGGAACATTGGGGCAACTTGCCATGGTAGTGGAAAATTTAACTTGCCCGGATATAAAAAGTACAGGCGCACTATCAGTCCATGCACCAAAAACTCCGTTTAAGCAATTTAGGCCGCCCGGGCCTGTTGTAACATTTACCAAAGCAAGTTTTTGATTTATTCTTGCATAGCCTTCGCCGCAAATAGCACTTGCTTGTTCATTATGATTGCAAAAATATTTGATTTTGCTTGCACCGAAACTGTCATTTAAGTGCATGGCACCGCCGCCGGAAATCATAAACATTTCCCTAATATCATGCTGATATAAGTATTTGGCTACAAAATCGGATAATTTTATCATAAGAATTAATATTTTCCGCCGGCTTCCTCAATTAATGTTTTATAGCGGTTTTCTAACATAACAATTCTTTTTGCATCTTCTTGGAAGATTGTACCATAAAAATCACGTTTGTTTTTGAGCCACATTAATTCAAAACCGACTGCCTTCAAAATACCCTTATCGGTATTGGGATCTTTTAAAGATTCCGGGGCACTAAAAATAAGTTTTCTCGTTTCAAATTTGGTTAAAGAATTGGCGGGAAGCCTTTTAAAGAAAGGTAAAGAGTGGGCAGATACACCGCCCCCTATCGTCATTTTTTTACCTGCTTTTTGCATTTTAACAGCAATAATTTCTGCGATTTTAAAAATTTCTTCGGAATTTATATCTTCTCTAGTTAACCCCAGAGATCCGGTCATATCCACCCGTCCTAAAACGACACCGGCCACGCTATTGAATTCTTTTTGCTGCATCATGTCATCTAAATTATCAAGGCCGATTTTGGTTTCAACATTAATATAAAATTCCACATCTTTTCTCTCATCTTCATTAAACACCAATTCTGTGGCATGAATATATTTTTTCATGGCATAGGCACTTTCTATCATAGGCCCAACTATTGCATTTACCCCGATTACTTTTGCATCATACATATCTTTCATTGCTTCACAACCACCGATTTTAATTGTCATTTCAAGCCCCGCTTTTGTGACAACTTCCTTTAGACGCATAGCTTCTTCCAAACGGGTCCCCTCTGCCTCAAATTCAGCTTTAATGCCCATAACGTGATGATTAGCCTTTAAATCTTTTAGAGTTTCCACCATTTGTTTTTCTAATTTATTCATAATTATACCTATTATTTTTTAAATTGCATTTTGTATAACGAAGCATAAGCCCCGTCTTTCGCAAGTAAATTTTCATGGCTGCCGCTTTCCACGATTTTCCCGTCGTTAACTACCACGATATTATCTGCATTTTGAACCGTGCTTAAACGATGGGCAATAACGATAACCGTTCTGTTTTTCATTAAATTATCCAAGGCTTCTTGTACAACTTTTTCAGATTTGGTATCCAAGGCACTAGTTGCTTCATCTAAAATTACAATAGGCGCATTTTTTACAAAAGCGCGAGCAATGGCAAGGCGTTGCTTTTGACCACCGGAAAGTAATGTCCCGCGCTCACCAATATCAGTATCAAGCCCTTGCGGCAAACCTTTAACAAAATCAACTAAACAGGCATTTTTTAAAGCAGTCCAAATTACCTCATCAGTAACTGTAGGGTTGCCAAGCAAAATATTATCTCTAATTGTGCCGGAAAATAAGAAATTATCCTGGAATACCATCGCAATTTGCTTCCTCAAAGATTTTTGGGTGTAATCTTGAATATCTATTCCGTCAATTTTTATTTTTCCGCTTTGAATATCATATAAACGAGGTATTAAAGCGGAAATTGTAGTTTTACCGCCACCCGAATTACCGACCAAAGCCAAAGTTGTACCTTTTGGTATTTCCAAATTTATATTATGCAAGACTTCACGCCCCGGAACATAAGAAAAACAAACATCTTCCAAGGTAATGCCTTTTCTGATTTCTTTTAAGTCTAAAGCATTTTCCTTATCTTTAATTTGCGGCTGCAAATCCAAAATTTCAAAAATACGGTCAATAGCGATAAAAGAGTTTTGTATTGAAATAAAATAATTTCCAAGTGAACGCAAAGGCTTGTAAAGCATTATTAAAGCAGCGGTAAAAGCAACAAAGTTTCCGCTTGTAATCCTGCCTGAAACAATTAAGTAACTACCAAAACCTATAACAAATGCTATACCGATAGACATCACAACATGCATGAAAGGCGAAAGCCAGTTTGTACTTTTAACCATTTTCATTGCAAGGTAAAATGTGGTATCGGTAATTTGGCAAAAGCGCTTTTTAAATTCTTCTTCCAAAGTAAAAGAGCGTATTGTCTTATTACCGGCAAAAGTTTCATTATAAGCAGTTATCACGGATGATGAATTAACAACAGCTTTTGCCAAAATTACTTTCATTTTCTTTCGGACAATATGCATAGGGTATATAAAAAGTCCAAGCACGGCAACGGCAATAGCAGCCATTTGCCAAGAGTTATATATTAAAACACCAACTAATGCTATTGAAGAAAATGTTCTGCTCAAAAATTGTTTTATACTGTTTATCAAACCTGTAGAAGCGGTTTCGGCATCACTTGAATATCTAAATAACACTTCACCGGAATTACGGGCATCAAAATAAGCAGTATCCATGGATAAAAGCTTTTCATAAAGCCTTCTTTTAAGGCCTATGGTTATTTTTTGTGCCACCCAGGTATTAATATAATCTGAAGCATATAAAAGCACACTTTGCAAAAGGGTAAAACCCACAATTAAAAAAGGTATCAGGTTGGAAAAAGACTGTTGCTTATCGACCATTACCTGGTCCATAAACGGTTTTAAAAACATTGCCACAACAGCATCCAAACCGCCTACGGGAATTGTCAATAATACGCCAATCAAAGCCCTTACCCAAACAGGCTTGATAAAGGGCCACATCCTTTTAAGATTTAAGATTACCAAATTGGCATTAAAAGCCTTTTTTAATTTTTGTCTTCTTTTACCCATAAAACCCCTTAAATAGTGTCATATAGTAAATTATAGCATAAATAAATATGTGCTATAATATATTTATTATATGGGAGGTTTTATGAAAGTTTTAATCTTGGCAGGGGGCCTTGGCTCAAGGCTCGGGGAAGAAACTACCCTTCGCCCTAAACCGATGGTGGAAATAGGCGGATATCCGATACTTTGGCATATAATGAAGATTTATACTCATTTCAACTTTACGGAATTTATAATTTTATGCGGTTATAAAAGTGAATTTATTAAAGAATACTTTTTAAATTATTATACAAATAATTCAGATATAACCATAAATTTTGAAAATAATGACATACAAATTCACCGAAATCATTGCGAACCTTGGAAGGTAACTTTGCTTTTTACCGGCAGAAAAAATATGACAGGCTCCCGTATAAAACAGGCGGCACCATATATAAATAACGAACCTTTTATGTTAACTTACGGTGACGGTGTAGCCAATATAGATATCAATAAACTTATTGAATGTCATGAAAAGAGTAAAAAACTTGTTACTTTAACTGCGGTGCAGCCAACCGGGCGTTTCGGTGCGGTTGAAATTGAAAATAACGGGCAAATTACAAGCTTTCAGGAAAAGCCTGCCGGCGACGGTGCCTGGGTAAACGGCGGATTTTTTGTATGTCAACCGGAAGCCCTTAAATATATTCCGGAAGATCCTAATGCTATTTGGGAACAAACTCCTTTAAAAACTATTGCAAGTGAAGGCCAATTAAATGCTTATAAACACCACGGCTTTTGGCGCCCCATGGACACATTAAAAGATAAATTGGACTTAAATGAACTTTGGGAAAAGAATCAAGCCCCTTGGAAAATTTGGAAAGATAAATAATATGGCAACTTTACAAGATTTGAAAGAAACCTATAAAGGTAAACGCGTTTTAGTTACCGGGCATACCGGTTTTAAAGGCGGATGGCTTGTGTTATGGCTCAAACATTTAGGCGCAGAAATTTGCGGTTATTCACTTGAACCAAACACTAACCCTAATCTATTTACTGCCGCACAAGTCTCAAAAAATATAAAAAGTGTTATCGGCGATATTTTGGACCAAAATACTTTGGAAAAAACTTTCCAAGATTTTAAACCGGAAATTGTTTTCCATCTTGCCGCGCAGCCTTTGGTACGCTTATCTTACAGCGAACCCGTAAAAACTTATGAAACAAATGTTATGGGTACTTTAAAAGTTCTTGAAGCTTCCCGTAAAACAAATACAGTTCGCGCTTTTGTAAATATTACAACCGATAAATGTTATGAAAATAAAGAAGTAAACCGCCCTTATAAAGAAGATGATCCTTTTGGCGGATATGATATGTATTCTTCTTCAAAAGGATGTGCAGAAATCTTATCTTCTTCTTACCGTAGGTCTTTCTTGCAAGAAGGAGGTTATGCTTTGGCGACAGTCCGCGCCGGTAATGTTATCGGCGGAGGGGATTGGGCTTTGGACAGGCTTGTCCCGGATTGTATACGCGCCATAGAATCAAATCAAATAATTGAAATAAGAAATCCTCATGCCACACGCCCTTGGCAGCATGTTTTGGAACCTTTGTCCGGCTATTTGCTTTTGGGGCATTTGCTTCTAACCGATGGTAAAAAATATGCTGAGGGTTTTAACTTCGGCCCGGATAGCAATAGCGTTTTAACAGTTGCCGAAGTTGCAAAGCAAGTTATAAATGCCTATGGGAAAGGGGAAATAAAAGTCCATAAAAAAGATAATTTGCATGAGGCAAATCTCTTAACCCTTGATATAACAAAAGCACGTAAAGTTTTAAACTGGATACCAAGTTTAACTGCCGAGCAAGCAATAAAATTAACGGTTGATTGGTACAAAAACTTTTATGAAGGCAAAAATACGGAAGATTTTTCCGTAAAACAAATCAAAGAGTATGAGGCAAATTTATTATGGAACAAGATTTAAGGAATAAAGTAAAAGAAGCGGCAAAAAATTATTATAAAGAAATTTACGGTACAAAAAAACCGCGTAAATATATACCTGTTTCCGGAAAAGTTTTAGATGAAAATGATTTAACAAATATGATTGATGCCACACTTGATATGTGGCTCACAGCCGGCCGTTTTAATGAAGAATTTGAAAAACAATTTGCTGCATGGCTTGGTGTGAAATTTGCTTTATCAACCAATTCAGGCTCATCGGCTAATTTGCTGGCATTATCAGCATTAACCTCCCATAAACTTGGTGATAAACGCCTAAAAAAAGGGGACGAAGTTATAACCGTTGCAGCTGGCTTTCCTACGACCGTAAACCCTATTATCCAACAAGGTTTAATTCCTGTTTTTGTTGACAGTGAACTAAATACCTATAATATTGATGCCCATCAAATTGAGGCTGCTTTAACACCTAAAACTAAAGCAATTTTTGTTGCCCATACACTCGGCAATATGTTTGATATGGAAAAAATTTTAGAAATTTGCCAAAAACATAATTTGTGGCTTATTGAAGATTCCTGCGACGCACTTGGTGCAACCTGGAAAGGCAAAAAAGCCGGAACCATCGGCCATATCGGCACTTACAGTTTTTACCCGGCGCACCACATGACTATGGGCGAAGGCGGTGCAGTTGTAACTAATGATCCGCAACTTTACCGTATAATTTTATCTTTCCGCGACTGGGGACGCGATTGTTGGTGTAAACCGGGCGTAGATAATACTTGCAAAAACCGTTTCAAAATGCAACTCGGTAATTTACCTTTTGGGTATGACCACAAATATACTTATTCCCATATCGGCTTTAATTTGAAAATTACCGATTGGCAGGCTGCCGTCGGTTTAAGCCAATTAAAGAAATTACCGACCTTTTTGGAAAGACGCAGAAAAAATGCCAAGTATTTGCTTGAGCATTTAAAAGATTTAGAAAATTATTTAATTTTACCATCGGTTGGAAAAGATGTTGCACCGTCTTGGTTCGGCTTTTTAATTTCGGTTAAACCCAGTGCACCTTTTACCAAACAGGAACTTGTGGAATATTTGGAAAATAATGGTATTGGTACGCGCCAACTTTTTGCAGGCAATTTGCTTAGGCAACCTGCTTTTGCAGATGATGAAATAACCCTGCGTATCGGTAGCGGTGCTTTGCAAATTTCCAAAAACTTAAATGAAGAAGACTACAAAAAGTTACCTAATACCGATTTTATAATGAACAATACTTTTTGGATAGGCACCTTTCAAGGTTTAGATGAAAACGACCTGGAAACTGTCTGTAAAGTGATACATAATTTTATAAAAGAAAAAACACAATAGTTATGTTAGAAGTTAAACATTTAACGGTTTCCATCCGCAATAAAAACGGTAAAATTTACCCTATCGTAAAAAATTTATCTTACAAATTACAAGAAGGGCAAACTCTTGCTATCGTAGGGGAATCCGGCTGCGGCAAAACCATGCAAGCCATGGCCATAATGGGATTATTGCCACCAAATATCAGTGTGACACGGGGCCAAATTTTATTTCAAGGTAAGGACATTTTAAAACTTTCCAAAAAAGAAAGGCGGGAAATTAACGGTAAAGAAATTGCCCTTGTTTTCCAAGATGCCTTAACCGCTTTAAACCCGGTTATAACAATCCTCCAACATTTGCTTGAAGTTTTTAAAGCAAGAACAAATTTAACTTCAGATGAAGCGGAAAATAAAATAAAAGAACTTTTACAGCAAGTGGAACTGCCGCAAAATATTTTAAGTTCTTACCCACATCAAATTTCCGGCGGGCAACGTCAACGCGTAATGCTTGCGCTTGCACTGGCTTTAAACCCAAAACTTTTAATTGCAGATGAGCCGACAACCGCCCTTGACGAAAAAACCCAAGAACAAATTTTAAACCTTATAAAAAAACTTCAAAAAACTTATAAAATGGCTGTTATTTTTATAACGCATGATTTGATACTTGCAAAAGAAATTGCTGATAAAATTTTTGTTTTATATTATGGTACAAAGATTGAAGAAGCTGCCTCAAAAGACTTATTTTCAAATCCTTTACACCCATATACTTACGGGTTATTTAAATCAATTATTACAAGAGATACACCAAAAGGAATACCCCTTTTTGAAATTTACGGTTACATCAAAAAAGGAGGGCGTTTTTACGGCTGCCCCTTTAAAGACAGATGTAAAAAATCTTCAAGAGTATGTTATAAATTCCTGCCGCCTTTAGAAGAATTAAAACCAAAACATTTCTGTGCTTGTTTTTGGGCAAAAAGCACACAATTTCAGAGGGGAAAAAATGGCATATAACACCGTACTGGAACTAAAAGACATTAAAAAAAGTTATGTAAAAAACTCCTTTTTGAAAAAGCAAATAACGGAAGTTTTAAAAGGGGCAAATTTAATTTTGCAAGAAGGCCATACTTTAGCTTTAATCGGCCCTTCCGGTTGCGGTAAAACAACTTTGCTTAAAATCATACTCGGGCTTGAAAAACAAGATTCAGGAACAGTAAAAATACTTGGCAGAGATATCTCGCAAATAACAAAAAGGGAATTAAGAGAAATACTTTCAAATATAGGCGTAATTTTCCAAGATCCTTACAGCGCCTTAGATCCTCGCCAAACCATTGAACAAATTTTAAGCGAACCGTTTATAATAAATAAAATCCCGTACACAAAACAAACTTTAATCAAAGCTTTAAAAGAAGTATCTTTAAATGAATTTGACCTAAAAAAGTACCCGCACCAATTTTCCGGCGGGCAGCGCCAGCGTATAAATATAGCAAGGGCTTTAATTTTAAAACCAAAACTTATTATTGCAGATGAACCCACAAGCGCTTTAGATGTATCCGTTCAGGCACAAATAGTTAATTTAATTACAAAGATGCAAAAAAAATATAACTTTGCTTTACTGTTTGTTTCGCATAATCTTGCATTATGCAAATATTTATGTCAAAATATAGTGTTGGTTAAGCAAGGTATATTAACTGAAATATCAGGAGATGAATTATGAAAATAAATTATGATAGGATGATGAAACAATTTATAGAAATGACCAAAATTGATGCTACATCCAACAAAGAATTACCTATGCAGAAATATATGGAACGCGAACTAAAAAAACTTGGGGGAAAAGTTTTTGTTGATAACGCAGGTAAAAAATTTAACACTAATGCACAAGGCAATGTTATGGCCAGGTTCACGGGAACAGTAAAAAGTAAACCTTTCATTTTGGGGGCACATCTTGATACTGTTGCCCCTTGCAGCAATGTAAAGGCAAGTATTAAGAACGGCAAAGTTGTAACAGACGGAAAAACCGTTTTAGGTGCAGATGACCGTGCAGGCCTTGCAATAATTTTGGAAGTTATAAGAACTTTAAAAGAATCAAAAGAAGAATATCCTCCAATAGAAGTTGCCTGTACTTTATGTGAAG
>CAMUXX010000008.1 GCA_947164805.1 uncultured Elusimicrobia bacterium
ACTAATACAGGGCGCAATATCGGTTTAAGGCAAACTGTTAATCAATTTTTATCTAAATTACCAAGTTGGGTTTTACCTACGGTTGGTGTCGGTTTGCTTGCTTTTGCCTTGGCAAACCCTGCTATTTCCTCGGGTGCTTTCGCAGCAGGTTTTGGCGTTTTTGCAGCCACCAATCCCTTAGGGTCTCAAAATAGTTCTATTCCTGCCGAAGTACTATTTACTGAGGAATATAAAAATCAAGAAATTTTTATGCCGCTTGAGGATATAAGAGATGCGGAAAATTATTTGCCTGAAGATTTTAAAAATGGTAAGGCTCTTAAAGGTATGGAATTTGCAAAACTGGAAGATTTGGAGAATATGCTTAAATATGGCTTTAATTCCGAAAAAGTCAAAGATCCAATGGCAAACGGGAAAGTTTATTTTACCAGTATTCCACAAATGGCAATATCTTATTCTGTAAGACATTTGTATGGGCATTTGCCTGTTATAGTTAAAATACATCATGATGGTATGATTACCGATGTGTTTTCTTATGATAATGTCGGGCCGGAAAAGATAGATAAAGTTCTTGTATGGGCGCAAATTGACGGTAAATTAGGTTGGTGGTATATAGAGTTAGACGATAAAGGCCATGCTGTATTAAAACCTACTGAAAATATGCTTCCTGCTCAAGTAAGAAACAGAAGGCCGCATTTAACGCAAAGTACCGCTAAGAAAACAACTACTAAAAAATCTTCTACCGGAAAAGTATATCCTAAGACGAAGAAAAATTCAAGGGGGGGGTAACATTAGATGAAGAAAAAAGTGAAAGTAACAATGGTTTACACCCCAATGTTTTTACTTATTTCCACCAACTTAGTCGCGACACTTGGCGTAAAGATAAAATAGTTTTGCCGGAAAAATCTACAAAAGAGAAAACAGTTTATTATAATAAAAGATCTGTTGAAAGTCTGGCTGAAGAAGCAGAGGCTTTTGGTTTATCTCATGAACAGGCAATGGAAGTTGCTTATAAATTAGATGCTAATAATGCAAAACAAGATTTGAAAATTTATCTTATATTTATGAAATATGGTTTTGAGGGCTTTATAAAATATATGGACGGGGAAATAATGGAATTTGAATAATATTGTAAAGCACTAAAATACGTAAAACTATTCAAACCTAAGTGCGTCAATGGGGTTAAGCATAGATGCCTTATACGCAGGATAAAACCCAAAGAAAATACCTACCAAACCCGAAAAAGCAAAAGAAATTACCATCGGCATAACCGTTATACTGATAGGTAAAAAGTCCGGTGTAAAATTCTTAATAAACAAAGCAACGGAAATACCAGATATTATCCCAAGTAAACCGCCTGTCATGGAAAGCACTAAAGCTTCAACCAAAAATTGTAAACGTATATCCCACATTTTGGCACCTATTGCCATACGAATGCCGATTTCACGCGTTCTTTCTGTTACAGACACAAGCATAATGTTCATAATACCAATTCCGCCGACAAGCAAAGAAATTGATGCAATCGCGGCAAGCAGTAAACCAAAAGTTTCATTTGCTTCCATTGCGCTTTCCATCATTTGTGTTAAATTGCGGATGATAAAATCGTCTTGTTTTTTACCTGTAATATTATGGCGTTGGCGCAAAAGTAAGGTTATTTCTTCCTCGGCGTTTGCAAGGTCATCAGTTGATAATGCCTGCACCATAATATTATTTACCGTTCCTTGAAATTGTGAACCCGAAAGCCTTTTCATCGCCGTAGTTACAGGAACAATAACCGTATCATCTTGGTCAGTTCCCATTGCATTTTGACCGAGTGATTTCAAAACACCCGCTACCTTAAAAGGTACATTAATTATACGCACAGTTTTACCGATAGGGTCAGTTACGCCGAAAAGATTTTCTACCACAGTTTCGCCTAAAATTGCAACACTTGCACCTTGGCGGACTTCATCTTCACTAAATAAACCGCCGTTATCAACTTCCCAAGAACGAATGTAAAAAAGTGAGGGGGTAGTCCCTGTAATTCTTGTGGACCAATTTTGATTGCCGTAAACAATTTGTGCCGTTGTGGAAACACTTGGTGCAACTTGCGCAACATATTGTGCGTTTTTAGCGATAGCCTCCGCATCTTTTAAAGTAAGCGTGGGTTGTGCGCCATGCCCTGCACGCGCACCGCTTGAAGTTACAGAGCCGGAGCGTATCATAAGCAAATTGCTGCCCATGCTGGACATTTGGTCTGAAATCTTTTTCTTGCTACCTTCGCCGACTGCAAGCATAACAATAACTGCCGCTACGCCGATAATTATGCCAAGGCTCGTTAAAGCCGAGCGCATTTTATTTACCCAGAGTGCCTTTAAGGCAATTTTTAATATAGTTAAAAAGTCTATCATATTGGTTGTGTCCTGTTATTATTTTGTTCGTCACTAACTATAACGCCGTCTTTAAAACGCACTATTCTTTTTGCATAGGCGGCGATATCGGGTTCATGCGTAACAAGAATAATAGTTTTCTTTTTTTCTTCGTTTAATTTGTAAAAACTTTCCATAACTTCAATACTGGTTTTTGTGTCAAGGTTTCCGGTTGGCTCGTCTGCAAAAATTATAGGTGCATCATTTACGATTGCGCGTGCTATTGCCACACGCTGTTGTTGCCCGCCCGAAAGTTGATTGGGTGTATGATCCAATCTGTTTTCAAGCCCAACTTCTTTAAGTGCTTTTTTTGCTTTTTGCGTGCGTTCTTCAGAGGGGATATGTGCATAAATCATTGGCAGTTCAACATTTTCAATAGCACTTGTTCTTGCAATTAAATTAAAACCTTGGAACACAAAACCTATTTTGCGGCAGCGGATATCCGCAAGTTCGCTTAAAGTGGAATTTGTAATATTTATACCGTCTAAAATATAGGTACCTTTTGTTGGTTTATCAAGGCAACCAAGCATATTCATAAAGGTACTTTTGCCGGAACCGGACGGGCCCATAATTGCCACAAATTCGCCGGAGTCAATGGTTAAACTGACATTTTTAAGTACCTCAAGCGGAATATCGCCGAGTTGGTAAATTTTCCAAATATTTTTAACTTCTATTAAGGGCATAAATATTACCTTATTTTTTTAAAATCCCATCGGGCCGCGCGGCCTGCCTTGTTGAGTTTTACCTTTTCCTGCAACGCTGCTTGCAACGATAATAGGGGTATTTTCCGTAATTTCATTTGAAATAATTTCCGTTCTGTTACCGTCGGTAATACCGGTTTTAACTTCGGTTATATAAATTGAACCGTCTTTATTTTGGCGCCATAAACCTTGGCCTTTAAAATTCTTGCGTTGGTTTTCTTTTCCGTCTTTACCGCTTTTGATTTTTGCATTATCTGGCGGAACAAAACGGAGTGCTTGGTTAGGTACGCTTAAAGCGTTATTTGCTTCGGCTGTAATAATTGAAACATTTGCAGTCATACCCGGTTTGAGTTTTAAATCATCATTATCAACCGAAACAACCACTGTATAAGTAACAACATTTGAAATAGTTGTTGCCGCATTTCTTACTTGGCTGACTTTACCCACAAAGGTGGTTGTAGGGTATGCATCAATATTAAAATCAACCCTTTGGCCTTCTTTGATTTTGCTTATATCGGCCTCTGAAATATTAACTTCAATTTGCATTTTTGTTAAATCTTCAGCGACTAAAAATAAGGTCGGTGTTTGGTAACTTGCGGCGACGGTTTGCCCAAGTTCCACCTCTTTAGAAATTACAATTCCGTCCACGGGGGAAACGACATTTGTATAACTTAAATCAATTTTTGCTTTATCTAAACTTGCGCGCCCTTGCACCACTTGGGCATTAGCGGAAAGATAATCAAGTTCCGCATTATCAAGTTCGCTTTTTGCAACAAGTTCTTGGGCATAAAGTTTTTTATATCTGTTATAATTTCTCTCGGCATTTTTGAAAACGCTTTCAAGTTTTTGTAAATTTGCCTCTTGTTGAATTACATTAGATTTATAAGTTGAAGGATCAATAACCGCAAGCAGTTGCCCTTTCTTGATTATGGAGTTATAATCAACAAAAATTTCTTCCACTCTGCCGGAAACTTGCGTTCCGACACTCGTTTGCGTAACTGGGTTTATTGTGCCAGATGCTTCAACTGTTTGCACTATTTTTACACGTTTTGGGTTTTCAATACGGTAAGAGGCATCTTTTTTGCTTCCGCTGATTTTAAATATAATAGCCAAAATAATTACAGCCGCAATAACTGCAATTATTAATTTTTTATTTCTTATTATTTTCATAATTTTATTTGCTCCCTATAGAATTTTGTAATTTTGCAACTGCTAAATTGTAATCAAGTACTGCTTGAATATAAGAAAGTTTTGCTTTGCTGTAAGAGGTTTCGGCATCTTTTACTTCAATATAATTGCCTACACCCACTTTGTAGCGGCCGACGGCCAAATCATAACTTTCCTTTGCTTGTTTTTTTGTAAGTTCGGCAACGGGTATGCGTTCTTTTGCATTGTTTAAGGAAAAGTATGCCGTCTTAACATCAAGTAAGATTTGCTGTTCTAAAGATGTTAAATTGTGGTAAGCCGTTTGTAAATTTTGTTTTGATTGTTCTACTTTATTATATGTGCTGAAACCGCTGAATATCGGTACATTTAAACTTGCACCTGCTGACCAACGGTCGTAGAGGGGGAAGTCGTTACCGCTCCATGTATAACTGCCGTTTGCGGTTATTGTCGGCGCATAGCCTGTTTTTGAAAGTGTTACATTTTGCCTTGCACTTTCTACTTGAAGTTGTTTTGCAAGTAAGTCCGGCCTATTTTTATTGGCGGTAGCAAGGGCATCTTCCAAAGTCATTTCAAAGGGTTGTAAAGTATCGGCCATTTGCAAGGTAAAATTTGGATTTGCATCAGATACACCCATAATATTTAAAAGTTCCTGGCGTTTTGTTTTAAGTGAATTTTGTGCGGTAAGTAAATTAAGTTTTGCATCATTTAAATTTACCTGTGCGGATGTTACATCAATTTTTGGGTATGTTCCCACGTCGTAAAATGCTTTTGCCCGTTTTAATTGTTCTGTATATTGTTCAACGGATTGCTTATAAACATTTTCAGATTCTTCGGCTGAAATTACCGCATAGTAAGCCACTTTTAAAGCATAAATTTTATCATTAATTAAAGCGGTGGTATTTTGCACTGCACTTTGATAAGACTTTTCCTGAATACTGACGGTAGAACCTGTTTTGCCGAAATCGTAAATAAGTTGGCTAGCACTTACCCCGGCGGAATAATTTTCATTAGTACCTGTATTGCCTGCTGCGGTATTTCCGTTAGAACGGCTATAGCCGGCACTTCCGTTTACTTGCGGTAAATACCCGGATTTACTTTGTTTTAAAGCACTTCTTTGTGCCTCTTGGCTTGAATAAGCGGCGGCAATTTCCGGGTTATTTTGCAAGGTTAAATTTATGCAATCTTCCAAAGTTAAATTTTTATTTTGCAAATCAGTTCCTTGTGCAAAGACGAAATTCCCCATTGTTGATATAATAAAAGAAAGTGTATAAACTATAAATTTCTTCATTTAAGCCCCTCCGGCATATTATGCCCCAAAAATATATTTTACAATTATTAAACGCGGAAATGTGGAATTTTATTGCAGTTTTTTACATTGAACGCAATTTAGCTATGCGTTCTTCTATCGGGGGGTGTGTTGCAAATAAAGAGGTTAAGGCTTGCGGATTGCCGGCATGTGCTATACATGCAGCAGCAACTATGCTTTTACCATCTAATGCCTCAACGCGGCTGTCGGTTGAAATTTTTTCTAAAGCAGAAGCAAGCGCTAAAGGGTTTCTGGTCATATAAGCCGAAGTTGCATCAGCCTGAAATTCGCGCCTTCTTGAAAGTGCAAACATTATTAAAGGTGCAAAAACTGCACCGTAAATAATAAAAACAAGGCCCAATATTAATAAGATAAGTTTTATTTGTCCACTATTTTTTCCACGTGACCTCGCCGCTAAACGTATCAAAATTTGTCCGAATAAACTTATTGCACCGATATATGTTGCCACAAGCATTGTCATGCGTATATCGCGGTTTGCAATATGCCCGAGTTCATGGCCTATAACACCTTCAAGTTCCGCGCGGTTTAATCTTTTTATTATTCCTTTAGTTAATGCTAAAGATGCATGTTCAGGATCGCGCCCTGTTGCAAAAGCGTTTAAAGATTCATCATCCATTATATATATACGCGGTAAAGGCAAGCCGGTTGCTATGGTTAAATTTTCTACCAAGACAAAAATTTCCGGGTGCGTTGCACGGGAAATTTCTTGTGCGCCTGCCGAGTCCAAAACAATATGATCCCCGCCGAACCAGGAAATAAAAGCCCAAATTATAGCAAGAACTATTGTTATACTTGCCGCTATGGTGGATATAAGATTGATTTGTTGGAAATTTATTGATTGTGCCACTTCCTGCGCGGAAGAACCTGCAAAATAATAAACTAAAAATATTGTTGCATAAATCAACCCCGCTAAGACTAGAGGGAAAAGCAAAAGAATAAGAACAGTCTTTTTCTTATTATTTGCAATTTCATCATATACGTTAAGCGGGGTTGTTACCATAAATGTTAAAATTTAACTTGAACGGCTTTTTTTGCTGCTTGGGCTTCGTCCTCGTCAAGTTCAAAAAATTCTTGCTTTTTGAAAGCAAACATTGAAGCAATAATATTGCTTGGGAACATTTCAATTTTATTATTTAAAGCCAAAACATTTGTGTTGTAAAAACGGCGTGCGGCTTTAATTTTATCTTCGGTATCAGTTAATTCAAACTGAAGTTTTAAAAAGTTCTCATTTGCTTTAAGTTCCGGGTAATTTTCGGAAACGGCAAATAAACTTTTAAGTGTTCCGCTTAAAATATTTTCTGCTTTTGCTTGTTCTTTTAAATCCCCTTTTTGTGCTGCCATGGCCATATTTCTTGCTTGAATAACCTTTTCAAGTGTTTGGCTTTCATGGCTTGCATAACCTTTAACCGTTTCAACAAGGTTAGGTATAAGGTCATAACGGCGTTTAAGTTGGATATTAACATCACTAAACGCTTCTTTAACACGGTTTCTGCCAACGATCAAACCGTTATAAACTGCTACTACATACACTGCAAGTATTATTATTACAACCAATAATATTACAGCGACTGCTAATGCTATCATATACATCCTCCGATTTTTTATTACAATTAATAATAGCATAAATGATGGAGCAAGTAAAGGACAGTTTTTGGTTTAAATATTATATAATAAATGTATATCTTAAAGGGGCAGGTACATTATGAGCAAAAAAACAGATAGTAAAAATAAATACTCACATACGGTTTTGTTACCTAAAACCGAATTTCCTATGAGGGCAGGCCTTGCAAAAAAAGAACCTCAAACATTAGCCTTTTGGAAAGAAATTAAACTTTACCAAAAAATGCTTGATAAAACTTCCAAAAAAGAAAAATTCATTTTGGCCGACGGACCACCTTATGCAAACGGCCGTATACATATGGGCCATGCCTTTAATAAAATTTTAAAAGATATTATTACAAAATCCCATACCATGATGGGTTATAACAGCCCTTATATTCCGGGTTGGGATTGCCACGGTTTACCCATTGAACAAGCCTTATTAAAGGAAATGAAACTGGATAAACGTGATGTCAAAGATATACCTGCCTTCAGAAAAAGCGCAAGAGAATTTGCACAAAATTTCGTAAATATTCAACGTGAAGGTTTTAAACGCCTTGGTGTTACCGCAGATTGGGATAATCCTTATCTTACCATGTCAAATGTGTATGAGGGCTTAACTGTTTCCGCCTTCTTTGATGCACTTGAAAAGGGCTATGTTTACAAAGGTAAAAAGGCAATTTATTGGTGCCCTAATTGTGAGACCGCCTTGGCAGATGCGGAAACTGAATATCACGATAAAACTTCCACATCAATTTATTTGCGTTTTAAATTAGTCAACCCATCTGAAAAATTAAAAAAATTAGAAGATAAACCTACTTATCTCGCTGTATGGACAACAACCCCTTGGACAATACCTGCCAATCAGGCAGCAGCCGTCGCTAAAGATGAAGATTATCGTATAATGTTAATGCCCGATGATACTTATTTAATTGCGGCAGAAAAATTGGCTGATAATTTCCTCAAAAAAATCAGCAAGGAGGCGACGACAGTTTTAACCGTTAAAGGGGAAGATTTAGTCGGCTTAAAATATTATCATCCCCTTACTAACCGGGAAAATCCTGTAATTTATACAGATTTCGTCACTATGGACACAGGTGTCGGTATTGTGCATATCGCTCCCGGCCATGGTGAAGACGATTTTAAGGCCGGCCTTGCTTGGAATTTGCCCTGCACTTGCCCTGTTGATGAAAAGGGTGTTTTTACCGAAGAAGCTTTTGAGTTTGCCGGTGAACATATTTTTAAGGCTAACCCCCGTATAATTGACTGCCTTGAAGAAATTGGGGCTTTACTTAAAAAGGAAGATATTACCCACTCCTATCCGCATTGTTGGAGATGTAAAAAGCCAATAATTTTCAGGTCTACCGAACAATGGTTTTTATCTGTTGATAAAGACGGTCTGCGCCAAAAACTTATTGAAGAGATCAAAAATACAAAATGGTATCCTCAAACAGGGGAGAGGCGTATAACCTCAATGGTGGAACTTCGCCCTGATTGGTGTTTGAGCCGCCAACGTTTCTGGGGTGTGCCGATAATGGTATTTTACTGCAAAGAATGCGGTAAAATGCAAGTACAGCCTGAAGTAATTAAAGCAATTAAAGAACGTGCTTTAAACGAGGGTAGCGATTTTTGGTTTGATAAATCTGCCGAGGAAATTTTACCCAAAGGTCATAAATGTTCCTGTGGTTGCAAGGAATTTGTAAAGGAAAAAGATATTTTGGATGTTTGGTTTGATTCCGGTGTATCCTGGAACGAAGTTTTGAAATATCGCGGCTTAGGTTATCCTGCACAAGTTTATTTGGAAGGTTCAGACCAGCATAGAGGTTGGTTTCAAACTTCTTTAATTGCCGGTACTGTTTTGGAAGGTAAAGCACCTTTTAACAATGCTATAACCCATGGTATGATTTTGGACCAGCAAGGGAAGGCAATGCATAAATCAGCCGGAAACAGCATTGAACCCGACGAAATTATAAATAAATACGGTGCCGATATCTTGCGTATGTGGGTAAGTTTTACCGATTATAGCGAAGATGTCAGGATTTCCCAAGAAATTTTGGCCGGCCCGATTGAAAGTTACCGTAAAATAAGGAATACTCTGCGTTATGCTTTGGGCAATTTGTACGATTTTAACCCTATGAAGCATACTGTCGTAGGTGCAAATTTAACGGAACTTGACAAATATATGATGTCCAGGCTTGATAATTTAATTAAAGAAGTTCTTGAAGCCTATAAGAATTTTGAGTTTAGAAAGGCTATCCGTAAAATTACGGATTTCTGTATTTTGGATCTTTCTTCACTTATGCTTGATGCTTCAAAAGACCGCCTTTATACTATCGGTGAGGAAGCACCCAGTAGGCGTTCAGCTCAAACTGTTTTGGCGGAAACTATACTTGCTTTAGTTAAACTTCTTGCCCCGGTTCTTTGTTTTACCGCAGAAGAAGTTTGGCAGGAACTTAGAAAATTGCCACTAGGTACTTACCTTGAAGAGAGTGTGTTTTTAAGTGATATGCCTTCAAAAGCAAGTTATATTTGCCCGGAAGATATTTTGAAACGTTGGGGAAAAATTACCGAAATACGCCCCCAAGTTTTAAAAGCCCTTGAAGAAGCCCGACAACAAAGTTTAATAGGTGCGCCGCTTGAAGCAAAGGTTATCTTTAATTCTTCCGAAGCCGAAACTAAAGAATTTTTAAAACAGACACTTTCAATTTGGCCGGAAGTTGCAATAGTTTCCCAGGTTGAAGTCTCTGAAGAAGAAACAAAAGAACCTTTGGAAATTAAAGTCGTACATGCTTTGGGTACAAAATGTGCGCGTTGCTGGCAATGGCATGAGGATATAGGCCAAAATCCGGAATATCCGGATTTATGCCCGCGTTGTACAAAAGTACTTGAAGAAAATAAAGTTACAGAGGCAGCAAAATAATGGTTTGTGACTTCCTTTTGAAAAGTAAAAAATATAAGTTTGAAATTTTTGTTTTTGCAGCGGTTTTATTTTTGGACCGGGCAACCAAGATTTTAACACTTAAATATTTACTTTCAAAAGGGAGTATTGATATATTGCCTTTTTTTAGTTTGACTTATGTAGAAAATACCGGTTCTGCTTTTGGTTTATTTCAAAATGCAAATTTATTTTTACTTATAGTCAGTTCGTTTGTTTTATTTTTAATGATTAAGTGGCGTAAAGATATTTTGTGTTTGGGTAATTGGGCGAAATATGGTTATTTAATGATTTTTGCAGGTGCTTTGGGTAATATTTATGATAGAATAGTTTTAGGCCATGTGATAGATTTTTTAGATTTCCATTTTTGGCCTGTTTTTAATATTGCCGACAGCGCTATATGTATAGGGGCAGCTTTTATTGCTTTTGATATTTTAAGAGCTAAAAAGAAGGAGATAAAAAAATGAAAAAATACTTGTATTTAATACTTCCGGTTATTTTGTTTTGTGCTTGCTTCGATAATGACACCTTATTCAAGAAGGCCTTGAATAAAGATAAACAAGGCAAACCCGAACAAGCATTACAAATTTATAGCCAAATTTTAAAAAAGGAACCCGATTTTTATTCCGCTTTGGTAAACCGTGCCACTTTATATGATAAATTGGGTGATACCCAAAAAGCCGAAGAAGATTATAAAAGAGCGTATGAAATTTATCCAAGAAGCGTTGAACTTCTTAATAATATGGGTTCATTTTATTTAAAGCAGGATAAAAACGGCTTGGCTATTTATTATTTAACCAAGGCACTTGATTTGCAGGAGGACTATTTTTCCGCTTTAATCAATAGGGCGGCTGCTTATCAGAAGATAGGCAATTATCCCGCTGCTTATAAAGATTTAAAATATGCTATGGATTTGCAACCTAATAATTATGTTGCGCTTTTAAACCATGCAATATTTCAGTATGAAACAGGGCGTTATGCCAGTGCTGCACAAGAGTTTACTGATTTAATTTATAAAAATCCTAAAGATCCAAAAAATTATTACAGGCGCGCTATGGCAGAGCGTAAGCTGGGCCAATATGCAAATGCTTTGGAGGATTGTTCCGCTGCAATGTCTTTGCAAAAAGATTATGTGGTAGCAATTTTTTGCCGCGCAGAGATGTTGTATGCTAAAGGTGAATATGAAGCCGCTTTGGCGGACTTAAATACCTTAAAATCAATTAACAATAAATACGTTGCCGCATATGATTTTGCAGGAGACATATTATCCTTAGATGATCCTGCAAATGCAGTGCAAAATTATAAAGTTGCTGCCCAGCTTGATCCCAAAAATATAAAGAAATATAAGTCAAAAATAAGTGCTTTAAAAACAAACAGTGGGCGTAAATATATTGCTACTAGGCGTTTTTCACTGATTGATAGGGGGATATAATGTCACAAGAAAAAGTCGCTCACAAGTTAACTTATTATATATCCGATACATATAGGTCCAGAGGTTTTTTCTGTGTTGTTTTTCTGATTTTAACTGTAATAACCCAACTATTTAGTTTCTCACAAAACATGGGTTTACTTTTTGCCTTGCTTGTTTATTTTTGGGGCGGTGGTTTATTTATTGTCGGTGCTATCAAAGAATTTTTTAAGTTATATATAGGTTTCAATGCTCTTTTATCTTTGTGGGGATTTTTTGTATTATGGTTTGGAATCTCAGGTGTTTTGCAAGAGGGTAACACCAGTAATAATTGGGCTTTTGTAGACCTTGCATTTACTTTGATGCTTGCAAATTTTATAAAAGCAAAAGATGTAGGATACCTTAAAAATTCTTTCAAATTTATGGAAAGTTTGGATAATTTTATTTCCCCTTCTTGTATATTGGTACTAGGTGAAGGGGTATATAAAAAAGTTTTTTGTGAAGAAATAAAGATTGGGGATACTATACTTTTAAAAAACTCACACCGTCTTGCTTTTGATGGAAGAATTGTTAAAGGTTCAACTTTGTTTGATGAAAATTTGTTGACAGGAAATATTACTTTAGCTTCTAAGCAAGCAGGCGATAAAGTTTTGGCTGGATCGATAAATAAAGGTAAGGATGTAGAAATACAAGTGTTAAGTTCTAAAAAGACATCTCATATAGCCAGGGTTTTGGATGCTGTTAAACAAAGTGAAAATAGAAAGCTTATCAGGGTAAGTAATTTGGAAAAAACTGCCCTTGTATTTCTTATAAGTACAGTTTTAATAGCTGCTTTTCTCACTTATCTTTCCTTGTATAAATACTCTGGCAATAATTATTATTTTTATGTCTTATCTAATATTTGTTTGTTTATGATGATTGTTTCACCGGTATCTTATATGTTTTCCATAATTTTGCCTTGGTATTATTTATCTAAAATAACTTGTAAAGGTAAAATTAAGATAAACGATATAACAGTTTTAGAAAGAGCAAATAATTCAAGCAAAGTATTTATAGATAAAACAGGTACATTGACTACAGGGCATCTGCAAGTAGCGGAGATTGTCCCCGCAAAAGATGTAACAGAAGAAACTTTAATGAAGGCAGCCTTAAGTACTCAACAAAATGCGCAAAATATATTTGCTTTTGCCTTAAAAGAGTGGGGTATCAAAAATAAAATGACACCTCTTAGAATTTCCTCTTTAGAATTACACCCAAGTTACGGTGCTTTGGTAAGAAGCGGGGAGGATACTTATCTTGCCGGCAGGCGTACTTGGCTTGAGAGTAAAGGAATAACAGTCCCCATGCCCGAAGAAGAAGTAAAAAAAACAGTATTTTACGTAGCTAAAAATAATACATTTCTAGGATGTATATATTTTACTGACCGTTTGCGTGCAAATGCCGCTTCTACCGTTAAGTATTTATTAGGATTAAATAAGAGAGTTTGTTTGCTGTCCGGAGATAATACACTGGCAATTTCTGCAGCGGCAAAAAGGGCCGGTATCAAGGAGTATTTCGGCAATATGTATCCTACGGATAAATCAGCAAAAATTAATGCAGATCAAAATCTTGGGGAATCTATTACAATGATCGGCGATGGTTTTAATGATATTTTGGCTCTTTTGCAAGCAGATGCATCTTTGGCTTTTGTGCCTACAAATAATTTGTTTACCAGTTGGGTTGATGTTATCATAAAGGGTAAGGATTTTACTTTGGTTAAACATATTTTTGAATTATATAACAAAGGTTGGTTTGCTGTACGCTTGAATTTGTTTTTAAGCATTTTGCTGGCTTTATTTTGTTATGTTTTAGTTCTTAATAATTCAATTGATATTTGTTTAATTATTTTGGGTTTTCTTGCTTTAAATATTTTCTTAATATTTTTAAATTCTTTGAGGTTAAAATATGAATAAAGATCTTGATTTCGGTTATACTAAAACACATGCCAGGCGTGGTGCGGACATAAAACTTCCCGATATTCAATGTTGGGAAAATCAATATAAAAGAGATTATTTGATACGTATCTCTTTACCGGAATTTACTTCTGTGTGTCCTAAAACAGGGTTGCCTGATTTTGCTACAATAACCATTGAATATATTCCAAACAAATTATGTTTGGAACTTAAATCGTTAAAATATTATTTGCTTGAATATAGGGATATGGGTATTTTTATGGAAAATACTGCAAATAAAATTTTAGATGATATAGTTAAGGCAGCATGCCCAAAATGTGCCAGGGTAATTGCAGATTATACACCTCGCGGCGGTTTAAAATCAGAAATTATTACTGAGTACGGTAAATGGAAAGATAAATGAAACACCATAATATAATTGCACTTTGTTTGGGGATTTTTGCAGCGGCTTTGCTTTGGCAATACTATTTATGGCCTAAGTATCAGATTAGGAGAGAATCTCCTGAAATTATTAAGTCTATTGAAGAATCTGCCCAAAAGGAATTGGAAGAATCTATAGATTCCAAAGAGCCGGGGGAAATTTTGTTTGTAGGAGAAAATGATATGAAGGAACTTTCCAGCCCTCCAAGCAGAGAAGAAGATTTTATATTTTATAGCCAGGCTAATAAACCAAAAGATTTGTTTGAGCAAATGGCACAAGATGATACAAGAAAACGCAATTCCATCAGTGTTGAAGATAGTGATTTTGTGGTAAATCCTTCGGCTATGCAGCAAGAAGAAAACACGCCTTATTTGGATGAAGAATCCCGTATAACCATGATTCAAATCCCGGCAGATTTTCTGGTTATAAAAGATGATATATCTTATAAGAATTTTTTAAAAAATAATGAAGGTTTATATCCTAAAGTAAATTTCAAGCAAGAAGAATTAGTAATTGTGGTTTCAGCGAGCAGATTCCCAGATAATTTTTTTGAAATAGTAAAGACAGAGGAAACTAATGGCGAAATCAATGTTCTTTATCGCGTAAACCTAATGACAAAAAATAAAGAAAAAGAACAGAGAAATTACAAAGTAATTAAAAATACAAGTTTACCGGTAAATTTTATTCAGGTAAAATAAATAAAAAAATTTGCTAATATATAAGTAGAGGTTGTAAATAAACTTAATTATTAAAAGGAGTAAGTTATGAAACAATTCTTATTTTTAGTGGTGCTTGGAGTGGTTATTTATTTTGTTCTTTGGGGGGGTACAACCAACGTTTTGCACAGGGCTGATATAAATCCCAAAAAAATAATTTCTAATATTGCAGCCGGTATAGATGAAAATATGATTCCGGAAGTTGACCCTGTACGTACCGGGTTTAGGTTTGCCGATTCAAGATCTTATAAACGTATAAAAGATAATGTTTTTATGATGTATGATTCGGATCTTTGTTCTTCTTTTGTTGATTTAGTTTATTCCAGTGGATATAAAGAATCAGAACCTATTGTAAAAGAATATTTTTCAATGTTCATGGTTCCTGAAGATATTAATAAAGTGTTAAAGATTTTAGGCCGCTATAAAGATAAACAAACATTTAACATACTTTTAGCAGCATACAAAGATGAAAATGTAGTTGAAAAATTACCTTTTTTAAAAGCTTTAACGGTTTATCATACACCGGAAGTCGCTAAAATTATAAAAGAAGCAACTCTTAATGAAGAAGACTTAGTGTTAGCGGAAGAGGCTCAGAAACTGGAATCAGAATTTGCTAATGAAAAATGGTTTAAAGAAGGATTGAAAGACGTTCCAAATAACAGTGACGGTTTTG